>JABSRF010000183.1 GCA_013215275.1 Oligoflexales bacterium
AAAGTAAGTAAAGAGCTATATGAAGTCAAAAGCCTTTAAATAAAGGTATTTTATATTTCGCTACAGCGACTAGTTAGACTCCAGTGCTTTTCAGAGAATGGATTTTAAGTCCAAAATCTTAAATTTTGGAAAGAAATTTCTTAGTCTCAGAGGTCAAAAAAAGAGACAGATTGGCGCGAAGCCGGCTTAACAGAAGCATCGAACTAAAAAGCAAATGCCCGTTTGCGAGGATTGCTTAGGTTTTGGCCTTCTCCACTGACAAGGTTATTTTTCTGGTGGGTTTGAGCTAGCTAAGGCTTAAACATTGGTCTCATTTAGAAAAATAAATCCCGGCTAAGCAGACTTTAGATAAAGTATTTTCCATTAGGCATCATCATGGCTATAATCTACAACGTTTAAATTCAACGTCTAGACGGTACATCAGTTTTAGGAAAGTATCATGAATTCACCTCTGATATCGGTCATAATTCCTTGTTACAACTCGTCAAAATTTCTGAAGGATACCCTAGGTAGCCTACTTGCTCAGACATACCAGCACTGGGAAGCAATCTTCGTGGATGATGGATCCACTGACGATACCATCGAGATAATCAAGAGTATTCAGGATGAACGCATCAAGGTTTACTGTAAAACACCTGAAGGGCTTCCATGCAAGTCGAGAATGTACGGTAGCCGATTTGCACAGGGCGAGTACCTTGTTTTTTGGGATCATGATGACTACTCACATCCGCGGAGGTTTGAGTCTCAAATTTCTGCTTTTCTAGCGCACCCTCAAGCGGGCGCGGTCTATACCGACCGTATTGTGGTCAACACAGAAACCTTTGCGAGCAGAGAGTTTGTTGAGGATATAAAGCCTCCTCAAATATTAGCCCCTGAAGAGCTTTACAAAGGTAACCCAGTAACGTGGTCTAGCGGTATGACGAAAACCACAGTATTCAAGGCAGTGGATGGACTATCTACAAACCGAGAAATGATTGGGGTCGACGACTACCACTTTTGGCCTAAGATTAGCCTCATTAAGGAGATTTATTTCATCCCGTCTCCCCTTACTTTTTATAGGGTACATGGCAATAATCTGGGTATCGATCAAAGCATATTTATTCCTGGACTCCAAAGCACTCTGGATTATTTTTTGAAAAAACCTGATAGTCCGCCTAAGCTAATTGCCTATTTACGGCACCAAATAGCAAAGTCAAGCGGAGTCCTCGCTATTCCCGAGTCTCCTTTTAGAGCTGTCAAGCTTATTGTAGAGAGCTTGCGTTATCGCTGCCCTCCAAAGACTCTCACGATTTTGGCTTATGCCCTCCTCAACTTTTTTATGCCTTATGTTGTTCGGAAAAAGCTATTTATGAAATTACATCGATACTAAACGCCTTGTAAGTAAGGAGGTCTTATGATTAAGAAAGTCGTTTATGGTCTATTAGGAATTCTGGCTCTGGGGGTTTTGTTTTTCACCTTTCGGTTTTATAGCATGGTCAAAGAGAGTCAAAATAATGCTGACTGGGAACTGGCTCTTATTGATGGAAAACTGGCACCCTGCGGAGAGAAGCCAAACTGTGTTTCTAGCATGTCCAGCGATGAACAGTTCGGAGTAGAAGGATTTCAATTTTCCAATGAGCCTACTAGCAGTTTCTCTCAGTTTGTCGAGTCTCTTAGGCAAGCCGATGGGGTAGAATTATTGAGAAAGACCGATAACTTTGCCCATCTAACCTACCAATCAGCCATATTTGGATTTACAGACGACCTTCAGCTCCTCTTAGCACCAGATACTGGTAAGGTGGAGGTGAGGTCTAGCTCCCGAGTTGGGTACTCCGATCTGGGAGCGAATCGCAAAAGAGTGGAGGGGATCAGGAATGATTTTTTCAGTGAGTGATGGAAGCTTCCACCTTCGCTAAAGCTTAGGTGGTGAATGCTTCTGAATGATAGGAAGAGCTATAGTCCGAGCATTAATTCTGAAATTTGCTTGCTAAATTTGCTTGGGTTCTCAAGCGGTGAGCCCTCGTTTAGTAAGGCTTGGTTGTAAAGAATCTCTGCCCAATCGTTTTTGCGCTCATCGTTGAAATCAAGCATTTTTTCAAAAATTGGGTGGTTTGGATTGATTTCTAGGATACGCTTTGACTTAGGCACTGCTTGTCCCATGGACTCCATCAGTCTTTCCATGTGAGCAGATGGGTCGTTTGCACCTGAAACCAAACAAACAGGAGAGTCTACCAAGCGGTCAGAAAGCTTAACCTCTTTCACATTTTCAGCAAGAGCAGTTTTGATTGCTTCGGTAACTGGCTTTAATTTTTCTTCTTTAGTCTTAAGGTCTTCTTCTTTCTTCTTTTTCTCTTCTTCTGAGTCGATGTCTAGCTCATCTTTAGTGATTGAGACAAATTTCTTGCCTTCGAATTCAGTAAGAGCGTTCATAACCCACTCATCCACTGGATCGATTAGGTAGATGACCTCATAGTTTTTCTGCTTGAGTCTTTCTAAGTGTGGGCTAGACTCAAGGTTTTTAATAGACTCACCGGTAACATAGTAGATTGATTTTTGGTCTTTTTGCATGCGCTCAACATACTCTTTGAGAGTCGCTTGCTTGTCACCTGCGCTTGTGTGGAAAAGAAGTAGCTTAAGTAGCTTGTCCTTGTTGGTAAAGTCTGAAGGAACGCCTTCTTTGATGGTCGGTCCAAAGTTTTTCCAGAATTTTTCGTAGGATTCGCGGTCTTTGTTAAGCATAGTCTCAAGGCTTCTGATGATCTTTGAAACTAAAGCCTTACGAATCATCTGAATGTGCTTATCTTGCTGGATAAGCTCCCTGGATACGTTGAGTGGCAAGTCATTACTATCCACAACACCCTTCATAAAGCGCAGGTATTGTGGGATTAACTGCTCACAGTTGTCCATGATAAAGACACGTTTGACGTAAAGGCTCAAGCCAAACTTCATATCTCTTTGATTGTAATCAAACGGAACCTGAGACGGGATGTACATAAGTGAAGAAAACTCTTGGGTGCCTTCAGCTTTGTAATGAATTTTTTCTAGAGGTTCGTTCCAGTCATTGGTAAGGTGCTTGTAAAACTCGTTGTATTCGTCATCTTTAACGTCTTTTGAGCTTCTAAGCCAAAGAGCTTTACGGCTGTTTAAGGTTTCGTCTTCGACGGTGGTTTTTGTCTTACCTTCGATCACTTCGCCTTTTTCAACTCTTTCAGACTCAACTTTTTCCATTTCCATTTTTACTGGATATTCGATGAAGTCAGAGTATTTTTTAACAAGAGACTTTAAGGTCCACTGATCTGCAAAGTCTTGAGGGCGCTCTTCTTCTTCTGGTGCATCCTTTAAGTGAAGAGTGATGCTAGTGCCATGACCCTCAGGGCGGGCTTGGTGGTCGATTGAGAAAGTCCCATCGCCAGCTGACTCCCATACGATACCATCTGATTCACCAGCGCGCTGGGTGTGGAGGGTAACCTTGTCGGCAACCATAAATGACGAGTAAAAACCAACACCAAATTGTCCAATTAGCTCTGGCTTATCCTTGATTTCCTGCATCTTCTGGATAAAGTTCTTTGAGCCTGAGTATGCGATGGTACCAATATTTTTAACCACCTCATCATAAGACATCCCAATTCCATTGTCACAAATGGTAAGGGTCTTTGCTTCTTTGTTTGGGATCAACCTGATGTGTCTCTCAGATCCATCAGTTGTGATGTCTTTGTTGGTTTGTTCTTCGAATCTTAGTTTGTCTAAGGCATCTGAGGCATTGGAAATAAGTTCTCTCAGGAAGATCTCCCTGTTTGAGTATAGTGAGTGGATCATCAGGTTCAATATTTCTTGAACTTCTGTTTGGAATTGCATCGTTTCTTTTGTCATGAAAAAACCTCGCGCCAATGACTATAAAGCTATTTTTGGTTTAAGTTTGGGTGATTATAATGCAGCAAACAACTCTTATGCGCAAGAAAGCTTGCTGACAAGAAAGAACATAAGGTCACTTTTGCAGCTGGCAAGGGGCTTACTAAAGAAACTATTCACCCCCTTGTGCTAGGGTTTTGATAAAAAGTATATAAATATTAATTATTTAAATAAAATCATGATATTAAATTAAAAATACTTCCGATAGCCACACTGGAGGCTCTAAAACGCACCAAAGAGGTATTGTTTGATCATAAAAACAGCTAATTACCGCCAAGCTAAGCCAGATGTGATTCCCCAGCATCTGAGGAGTGTTAAGCGCCCAGAAGAACCAGGCTTAGATTTTAGTCCGTTTTTCGTAGGCATCGATAAACGCAGGATTAGCTCAGGCAAGGCTGCTGCTTTTGTAAATAGGCAGGAGGCCCGGATGGTCAATAAGATGCTTACCGATATGGCTTCGAGTGTGGCTGAGGTCGAATCTCACCTAAGTAAGATAGCGCACTTTCAGCAGGTTGGAGAAAAACCTGCTTTATTCCACCATTCCCGCAAAGAGTATCAGAATGACCTCGTTTACTTGAAAAGAATGATAAAGCGGGCATTTGAAGACGGGTTCAGTGAATATATTAACTATCAGGACTATTAAGGCTTTGGAGATGCTTTTTCAGTAGGCTACCAGCCAAAGGATGTGAAGGATTTGCGTCCTAAGGATATCCGGATTGCCTTAAACCCGCTTGCCATGAAGTTAAAGAACTTCATCCAAGCTATCGGAGCTAGCCTTGAACCCATTTCGGTAAAAGACAAAAAGCTCGCAAGGCAGTCCGCTCCTGATCTATCCAAGCTTCACTCCCTGGTGGGACAGGTAAATTACGAGCTGAATCACTCACAAAATCAAGTTGCATCTTTGCTTGATGAATATGGAGAGCGGATTGACAGTGCACTCGATCAAATCGACCAACTGGATGAAATGGCCGAACTTGCTAAGAAGTCAGCACAGAGCCTGATTTCACTTCCATCCCCTGCAGCCAGGCTGCCCCATGACATTAAGGAGATTTCTCTGGACAAGGTCGACGAGCTTTTAAAAACATAGCTGCAGACATGGACTCTGTGATACCACGTCAAAAGCTGCCAAAAGACTTGTCCAAAGCTACCGCTCATCACACTTTTCTCTTTCGTATCATCATTCAAATTGAGTAATATTTAGGATTTAGCGACCGGTCTAAAATAAAACCTGCTTTGGAGGAAAGCCCCATGACGTCATATCCCCACCTTCTTGCTCCGTTAGACTTGGGCTTTACTAGCCTCAAGAATCGTGTGTTGATGGGATCCATGCACACAGGTCTGGAAGAGCACAGCAATGGTTTCGAGCGGATGGCCGCGTACTATGGAGAACGGGCCTCGGGGGAGGTTGGCCTCATCGTGACAGGTGGAGTTGCGCCTAACCGATCTGGCTGGGTTGGGCCTTTTTCAGCAAAGCTGACTAATCGGAAAGAAATGCAGGAGCATCGCATGATCACCTCTGCAGTGCATGAGCGCGGTGGCAAAATCGCCATGCAGATCCTGCATGCTGGGCGTTATGGCTACCACCCTTTGGCAGTGGCGCCATCAAGGATTAAGTCTCCTATCTCACCATTTAGCCCTTGGCCCTTACCTGGCTTTGCAGTGGAAAAAACGATTCAAGATTACGTCGATTGTGCAGCTCTAGCCCAAGAAGCAGGCTATGACGGCGTCGAAATCATGGGCTCCGAGGGTTATCTAATCAATCAGTTTATTGTAGAGCTTACCAATAAAAGAAAAGACAAGTGGGGCGGTAGCTTTGAAAATCGCATTCGATTCCCTGTGGAAATTGTAAAGCGCACCAGAGAAAAAGTTGGCAAAGAGTTTATTCTTATCTACAGACTTTCCATGCTCGATTTGGTCAATGATGGGAGTAATTGGGAAGAAATTGTTGGCCTAGGTAAGGCTATTGAAGATGCAGGGGCAACGATCATCAATACTGGGATCGGTTGGCACGAGGCTCGGGTTCCCACCATTGCCACCTCAGTGCCCAGGGCAGCATTTACATTTGTCACCAAAAAAATGAAGTCTGAGCTGAGCATTCCCTTAATTTGCACCAACAGGATCAATACTCCAGAGGTGGCGGAGAAGGTGCTTGCTGAAGGCCATGCTGACATGGTTTCTATGGCTCGCCCTCTGCTGGCTGATGCGGATTTTGTGAAGAAAGCTCGAGAAGGTCGCTCAGAGGAAATAAACACCTGTATAGCATGCAATCAGGCTTGTCTGGATCATGTGTTTAAGCGAAAGATTGCTTCTTGCCTGGTTAATCCAAGGGCATGTCACGAGACCGAAATTAATGTTCAAGAATCTAAGTCATCAAAGAAAATTGCCGTGATCGGTGCCGGCCCAGCTGGTTTGTCGTTTGCTTGCACTGCAGCTCAAAGGGGTCATAAAGTCAGCTTATTCGACAAGGCCAAGGAAATAGGTGGCCAATTCAATATGGCAAAAATAATACCTGGAAAGGAAGAGTTTCACGAAACTTTGAGGTATTACGATAAGCAACTCAAGCTTCACGATGTAGATTTGCGGCTGGGTAGAGAGGTTGCTGGGCAGGAAATTACTGATGGCAAGTATGATGATGTGGTCATTGCTACAGGGGTTAAACCTCGGGCTCTAAGCATTCCAGGCATCGATCATGAGAAAGTCCTGTCTTACATTCAGGTTCTTCATGGGGCTCCAGTGGGTAAAGAGGTTGCTATCATTGGTGCCGGAGGCATTGGTTTTGATGTGGCGGAGTTTTTGGTCCATGAAGGAGAGTCACCGAGTACCGACTTAAGTTTATTTTTAAAAGAGTGGGGTTTAGATCCTAAGCTGGAGGTTCGAGGTGGCATCAATCATGGAATCAAGCCAGAGGTTGCCCCTCCAGCGCGTAAGGTGCATTTACTCCAGCGGACCAAGGGAAAAATTGGTGCTAAATTAGGGAAGACCACGGGTTGGATTCATAGAGCAAGCCTTAAGCACAAGCAAGTCAATATGATTGATGGTGTGAGCTATAACAAGGTGGATGACGAAGGCCTACACTACACTCGAGATGGTAAAAGCCATGTTCTCAAGGTGGATCATGTGATTATTTGTGCGGGGCAGCTACCTGAGCGAAGCCTTGCAGATGACTTAAGGGATCGCAACTTAAATATACACCTGATTGGTGGCGCTTACGAGGCGAGGGAATTGGATGCAAAGTATGCTATTGATCAAGGAACTAGGCTTGGAGTGAGTATTTGATCGCTTTAGAAAGTCGTCTCAGTTTTTCTCTGAGAGGCTTCCTCTTCTAGGCTTTCTGCTACCTCGCTTTGGTTCAAATCTTCGAAAATTTCCTTACCACAGGCGCCTACATAGACAATAAATGACAGCGAAAGAAACATAAACAAGAGAGTATATTTAATAGCCTTAACTAGCATTGAAGAACTCCCGCAAACTATCGCAATACCTCTTTAATGATAAGCTAGGTTTTTTAAAGCCTTCATAGGTAGAAAATGCCTGAGCAATTAAGGGCTTCCACCACCTACTTTAGGTGTTAGGCTGATTTTATTTAGAGATTGAAAGGTAGGAGCCAAGCACTTAAAATGAATGATAATTCATTAACAGAAGTTTCCACAAAGTAGCACCATACTAAACTCATCTAGTATCTGAATCTATTGATAGTCGAAACCATAA
>JABSRF010000184.1 GCA_013215275.1 Oligoflexales bacterium
GAAGGGTACTAAAAAGTCCCATATTACAAGGATCATCATAACCTAAACGACATTTTTTGATGGAAACTTCTGTTTATCTTTTTCTATCACTTGAGTCTCATCGACAACATCCACACCCTTATATCGGACCGTGTTGCTCAGGTCGAAAACACAGCCTCGACCAGAGTCCTTTGCCTCATATAAGAATCGATCAGCAGCGCGCATGAGATCAGCACTGTTTTTAAAGGCATAAGGAATCCCAGGCCCCATGGTAGCGACCCCTATGGATGCACTAACCCGCACCTGATAATGCCCATTATCGAAGATCATATTGGCAATACCCTCTCCAATGCGCTCTCCAAAAGTAAAAGCTCCATGTTGCCCTGTTTCAGGTAAGAGGATGATAAACTCATCACCTCCAAAGCGAGCAGCAATGTCCAAGCTACGAATTGAGTCACTGATGAGTTTCCCTGTTTCTGCCAAAACATAAGACCCCATCAAGTGATCGTAGTTATCATTCACTTGTTTAAAGTGATCTAAATCAATCATGATTAGAGAGAGAAATTTGTGATACCGATCTGCTCTAATAAATTCTTCGTTCAAGCGTTTTTTGAAGTACCTCATATTATAAAGCTTGGATAGATCATCGGTAATGGTAATCTTTGCAAGCCTTTCGTTTGCAGACCTTAATTTGTCATTTGCTGACTGCAATGAATCAGCCATTTTTTTAATCCTCACCACAGAACGAATGCGAGCAGTCAGCTCGGTAGCCGTTTGGGATTTACTACAAAAATCGTCTGCACCCAACTCAAGGCCAGACTTCATAAGATTAGGAGATTGATCGCCTGTAACAAAAATGATCCCAATATAGTTTTTGTTGCGGGTGATCTGCCTAATTTGCCGACAAATCTCAAGCCCTGATGAGCCTTTTAGATGGACATCCAAAATCACAATATCAGGCTTAAAGTCATGAAAAACCTGTATGGCCTCAGTAGCAGAGCTTGCAGTTTTGTATTCGTATGGGGAGCCCTTCTTTTTTTGCTTTTCGAAAAGCTCTTTATATAAGTCTAAGATCTCAGGCATATCATCAACCGCGAGAACCTTGACGGTGTCAGCATCCCTCATCGTACAAATCGCCTTTATCAATTATCGTGATAAGCTTCCTTCGTAAATCGGAATCTCCTCTTAAATCCTTAAGTAAATCTTTACTCGCTGGGCTCAAGGGAATGTAAGCCGGGGCTATGCAAGAGCGCAGGAATCGTGTAACGTTACTTGCTTGCAAGCATCTCAATTTGCTAAAGCAAAATAGTAAAACAATAAATCTTAGAAGTGAGCTTTCCGGATAGTTTTAAGGTATTGATATGAAACCAACTTCTCCTCATTGGGCTGACACAACTGCCATTCGTATTATTAAGACAAGATCTGAAAAAGATACCTACGTGGTAGCAAGCGGCATCACTCCCAGCGGCAAGGTCCATGTGGGTAATTTTCGCGAGGTCATTACGGTAGACTTAGTTGCCAGAGCGATTAAGTCTCTTGGGAAACAGGTAAGATTTATCTACAGCTGGGATAATTTTGACACTTTTAGAAAAGTACCAAAAAACCTTCCAGACCCAGAAGGATTTGAGCCTTTTCTAAGAAAACCTATTGCCAGAATCCCCGATCCTTGGAAGCAAGCCGAGTCCTATGCAAAAGGTCGCATCAACCTTTTCGAGAGTGAGTTAGATGAGGTTGGGATTGACCCTGAGTACTTATACCAAGAGCAGCGTTACGCGAGCGGTATGTACGCCAGCGAAATCCGCAAGGCATTAGAAAATAAGGATAAAATCGTAGAAATCCTCAACGAGCACCGCACCTCACCCCTTGCTGAGGATTGGCTTCCTACGTCCATTTACTGCAACTCTTGTGGAAAAGACCACGTCATCTCTCAAAAGTACGAGGGTGGGTGGGACTATTCCTACAAGTGCAGCTGCGGTTTTGAAGAAACCGTCGACATCAGAGAGACCAAGAACCTTAAGCTTATTTGGCGGGTTGATTGGCCGATGCGCTGGTTCTTTGAAAAAGTCGATTTCGAGCCAGGTGGAAAAGATCACTCTTCCCAAGGTGGCTCTTATGATACGGGCAAAACCATCGTCAAAGAAATCTGGGATTGTGAGGCTCCCACCTACCTACAATACGACTTTGTAAAAATTAAGGGTGGTGCTGGAAAGATGTCTTCATCATCTGGCGAACTTTATACCCTAGCTGAAGTCTTAGAAGTTTACGAACCGGAGATTGTCCGTTGGATTTTTGCAAGCCAGCGCCCTAACCACGACTTCTCTATTGCCTTTGACGAAGATGTCATAAAAATTTACGATGAATTTGACCGATCAGAGCAGCTAGCCTTCACCCCATGCCCGGCGAAACCTGGTAAGTGGGCAATGAACCGAAGGGTATACGAACTTTCGCAAGTTTCAGATAAGCTTCCTGAGTCAGCTCCAAAGCGAGCTGGTTTTAGAGTGCTTTGCAACCGCTTGCAGATTTGTGATGGCAATGCCGAACGAACCTTTGAGCGTTTCTACAAGGGCGAGCTAAGCAGCCAAGAAGACATAGACCGTTTTTATAAGCGGGCGGCAAAGGCAAATAATTGGCTAAAATCTCATGCTCCCGAAGAGTTCAAGTATACGATCAACCCTGCTCCAGTAAGCATCACGTTGAATCCTAAACAAGAACAAGCTATCCTTGCATTTAAAGCTCTGATTGAAACTTTAGACCTGGAAGCCATTGAGCCTAAAGCATTGAACGATGCCATTTGGGAAAAGGTGATCCACGGAACTGAAGCCGATCCAAAAGAAGTGTTCAAGGCAATATATCAAAAGTTAATTAGCCGCGATCAAGGCCCTAGGCTTCCTAGCTTCTTGAAAGAGATTGGCCAGGAAAGAATCTTAGGTTTAGTGTAGACCTGCGAATTGAGGTGCTAAGTGCTTAAGCAAGTTTGGCTACTGAGAGGCATTGGCCTAGGTATCTTACTTCTATCAGTAAGCTCTTGCTCTCATTTCAAAGCCCTTGTTGGCCTTGGAATGAGGAAACCTGAAGTTCACCTCAGTTCGGTCAAGATTAAGCATGTTTCATTTTCAGAGGTCGCAGTTGCTATAAACCTCAAAGTTTTCAACCCCAATGAATTCGCTCTTGACCTTGATCGACTAGACTATCAGCTCAGTATTAATGAAGCACTCATTGCAAAAGGTAAGCACCAAAATTCCATCATGATTGATGCCGGCCAAACAGCAGAAATTTCCCTCCCCGCTGAAGTCAATCTAAAAACTTCCATCCGTATTATGAAAGAGTTAATTGCCGGCAAAAAAGACCAATTTATGGCAAAATGGTTTGGTACTGCTTATTTTAACTCTAGCTTTGGTCCAATTAAAATCGAACATACAGACTCAAAAACTCTAAGCTAGGCAGGACAGGTGGACCTCGCCCCTTTGATGCTGTGAGCAAAGATCGCAGCCGTTTAGGCAAAATTATCTTTGCATTTAATGCCTGGTTTTGTAGTTTTTAGTCTGTGAGAACAGTCCCTTAATCACAAGTGGCAAATTCATGCGTCAGTCCCTAACAGATCCGTATGGCAGAACATTTTCCTACATCAGGCTTTCCATCACCGACCGCTGCAATTTTAAATGCCATTATTGTTTACCTAATGGCTATCAGTGCACGCCTGGGCAAGAAAAGCACCTCGAACTCGAAGAGATTAAACGACTCATAAATGGCCTCGACGACCTTGGAGTCACAAAAATTAGAATCACAGGCGGAGAACCCACCCTCAGGCCTGACTTTCTGAAAATTGCTGAGTATATAGCAAGCAAGCCTCATATCAAAACCGTCGCACTGACCACCAACGGCTTCAGGCTCAAGCAAAGAATCCAAAGCTATTATGATGCAGGGATTAATCACTTAAATGTGAGCATTGATAGCCTAGACCCAGCTACTTTCACAGCTGTGACCCAGATGAGGGGATTGGAAGGCATTTTCGAAGGACTTGCCATGGCTCTCGAGTTGCCTTTTTCACATGTAAAAATAAACACTGTTTTACTGCGAGGCATTAACGATCAAAGCCTTAACGAATTTACGGAATGGATCAAGCACCGGCCTATTAGCTTGAGGTTTATAGAACTCATGCGTGCAGCAGACAACAAAGAGTATTTCGAAGCCCATCATGTCCATGCTTCTAATGTAAAGAATCAGCTTCTTGAGCAAGGCTGGAGCATCAAGCCCCGAGAGAAAAATGCAGGCCCTGCAGTTGAGTTGACCCATCCTTCATACGAGGGCCGCATCGGATTTATTGCGCCCTATTCGAAAGATTTTTGCAGCACATGTAACCGCCTAAGGATCACCTCGCGTGGGGAGCTAAGGCTATGCCTTTTCGGTAATGAAAATCACTCTCTACGACCCCATTTACAGAAGGATGAAGATAAAGATCAGCTGATCGCAAAAATCCACAAGCTACTCAATATCAAAGAGCGATCACATCATTTACAAGAAGGAAAATATGGAATCACAAAACACTTCGCGTCCATCGGCGGATAAATCGAATCACGCAAATTACCATATGGTCGATGTGGCAGGTAAGAACTCCAACCTGAGGATTGCAAGCGCTGAAGGCTATATTTATATGCGCCCATCGACTCTTGAGCGCATCAAAAACCAAAGCCTACCTAAGGGCGATTGCTTTACTTTAGCGGAAACAGCTGGCATCTTAGCGGCCAAAAGAACAGCTGATTTGATTCCCTTATGTCACCCGCTTCCCCTGGAAAAACTCACCATACAGTGCAAGGTTGATGACAAAGAGCAAGCGGTCAGGGTGACTTGTGAGGCTAAAACCCACAGTAAAACGGGTGTTGAAATGGAGGCTCTTGCTGGAGTTCATGGAGCCCTTTTGACCATTTACGATGTAACGAAGCAGGTCGACCCTCTACTTACCATTGGTAGTATTAGACTCCTGCGAAAAGAAGGGGGTAAGTCTGGGCTGTGGACCTACGAATCTGCCAAAGAAGAAACAGGCACCCAACAAGAAGAAAAACCTTGGCAAGGAATAAAGATCAGCACCCTCAGCATCAATGACAAGGATGGCTCAGGCTTAGCAAAAGAAATAAAACTGCTTGGTGCAGACCTTATAGAAAGCAGGTTTATATCAGGTGACCTAGAAGATATCTTAGCCAACCTACGCACCATGCTCCTCAAAACCGAGCCCCAGCTTATTATCTGCACGGGAGGCACAGGATTATCCCCCATGGACCAAGCGCCTGAAGCCCTTAGGATTATTGCAGAAAAAGAAATTCCTGGCATAGGAGAAAGACTCCGATCTTATGGCTCTCAGTTTTCTGCCTCTGCCTACTTAAACCGCTCAATTGCTGTCCTTAAGAATGGATGCCTCATCGTGGCCCTTCCTAACAGCACTCATGCAGTTAAAGAAGCAATCGCAGCTCTCAAGGACTCCATTCCACATGCCATTGAGCTCATCAATCAATCCAACCCTCGATAAACGGAAACTCCATGATTAGTTTTGAGAAAGCACAGGAAAAGCTACATAGTTTAGCTTTAACGCACAAGAAGTCACTTCATCAGCATGAAGTGAACTTAGACCAAGCCTGTTCCCAGGTTAGTTCAAAAAACATTTATGCAGAAGAGTATCATCCAGCATTTAACAACTCTTCAATGGATGGGTTTGCAATCAAAGCGCAAGACAGTGTCGGGGCAAGCCTAGCAGAACCGAGCTCATTAACAATTGTGGGAGAAAGCTCAGCTGGCAAGCCATGGGATCATACCTTACAGCCCAATCAAGCCTGTAGAATCATGACAGGTGCCAAAGTTCCTAAAGGTTCCGACGCTGTGATCAAGGTTGAGGATGTCGAGGAGGTCGACGGAAAAATTCAACTCAGACAGTCAACCCTCCCCAACACCAATATCCGAAGTAAAGGGGAAGACCTAAAGCCCGGGGACTTACTTGTTGCAAAAGGAACTAGGCTCACGGCTGAAGATATCATGCTTTTAGCAAGCCAGGGAAAAAACAGACTGAAAGTTTCCCAAGCGATCCGCGTGGCCATCATATCAACCGGCCAGGAAATACTTGAGCATGATGCCAATGCTCCCCAGCCGGCTCTGGGCGAGATTCGTAATAGCACTGGCCCTTTTTTAAGATCCAAACTGATGCATCTTCCTTGTGAGATTGTTTCCCAGGTAAGCTGCTCGGATCACCCAGAGGAGCTATTCTCACAAATTTCTAAGGCCCTTGATTTAGGTAGTGACATAATTATCAGTACCGGAGGAGTCTCAGCAGGTAAATATGACCTAATTCCTGGAATGGTATCTGACTTACGTGGAACCATCTTATTTCACAAGGTAAGTATGAAACCAGGAAAACCCATTTTAGTGGCTAACTTTTCGAAGAAAAAGCCATGCACTTTCTTTGGCTTACCTGGGAATCCTATCTCTACTTTGGTTGGATTTAACTTCTTTGTAGAGACCTATTTGAGGCACTTAACAGAGCAAGCTCGCCTAAAGCCAGTTAAAGCGTTCCTTAATCAGGAGATATCAACCCCCAGAGGCCTCACAACTTTATTGAGATCAAGGGTAGAGGTCTCAGATGACGCGCTGCTTACAGCAGAGGTTTGTCAGGGTCAGGGCTCCCATATGATGACTTCACTCAAAGCTTATAACGCTTGGTTGAAAATAGATAAGGGTCATGATGTGGTCAAGAAAGGTTCTTTTGTGGATGCTTACCTGCTTGGCCAAGATCACTCTTTTTTATTTTAGCTCGAAAAATAAAGGATATTAGATGACTAAAATATCGATAGAATTTTTTGGTTTCCTCAAAGAAAAACTCCCAAACAAGCAATGGGACCTCCCTCTCGAGTCTCCATGCTCAGTGGCCCAGTTCCGAGGCATATTAGCTCATCATATTGCAGATGATTTGAGCATGAAGAGTGAGGATGCTTTAAAGTTACTAGCTCCTTGTGCCATAGCAAGCGAGGAAGGCATTTTAAAAGACGATGAAGCAATCGTACCTGAGCAATTAATATCAATCCTACCCCCTGTAAGTGGAGGCTAATCATGGATCCAATCCAAATTGATTTTAAAGAAGGACCGCTTAATATTGATGATTTAGGAACAGCTTCAGAGGATACTCATGGAGCTGAAGCCTGGTTTATGGGAAAGGTAAGAAACCTAAACCATGGCCGCACTGTAAAAAGCCTTTCATATGATATTCATTCTCAACTTGCCCATAAGGTTTTAAAAGAAATCTGCCAGGAGGCCCAGTCAAGGTGGGAAGAATCTGCTAAAGCATGGGTGATGCACTCGTATGGAAACCTCAAGGTAGGAGACATCAGTGTGATGATAAAAGTCACCTGCCCCCATCGTGATGAAAGCTTCCATATATGTCGCTACATCATCGAAGAACTCAAAAAAAGAGCGCCAATTTGGAAAAAGGAATTTTATTCTGATGGTGAAAGCGAGTGGCTAAAAGGGCACGCTCTTTGCCAGCATGCAACGTCAGTGTAATGGCCCAGACGGAACTAGACAATCTTCAGTTAAAATAGTTCATGAAGGAGGATTGTCATGGCCAAGATCA
>JABSRF010000185.1 GCA_013215275.1 Oligoflexales bacterium
GAGCTGGCATAGTTCACCCAAAAAGCTCAGACTATAGGGGCTTAATAATGAGATCAACCTAAGTATGAAAGGCTATAAGCGAGATATCTCCAGGCAAACTGTGGATTGAGATGAGCACGACTGATTCGAAGGAGATGCAAAGAATAGCTGAAAAGGTGGCAGAAAAAGGCGCGAAAGCCATTGAGGCTCCAGTTTCTGGAGGGTGCCATAGGGCAGCGACTGGTCAAATCGCTATTTTTGCCGGTGGGGAACGGGATGTTTTTGAATCTGCTCTTCCGGTTTTGTCTTGCATCGGTTACAAAATTCTCCATGTAGGCCCAATTGGAAGTGCATCCGTATTAAAAGTAGTGACTAATTTTCTCGCTTCAACCCACTTAGCAGCCCTTGGTGAAGCCCTTATGGTATGCAAGAAAAGCGGTATAGATCTTAAAAAAGCCTACGAGGGTATAAAAATCAGCTCTGGCAACAGTTTTGTCCATGAAACCGAATCGCAAGTTATCTTAAATGGGAGCTACAACATAAATTTCACGATGGACCTTGTTTGTAAGGATGTTAGCTTATTTAAGAGTTTATCGGAAAATTATGGAGTCCCCACAGAGGTTGCAGGGCTAGTTTTAGATATTTTCAAGCAAGGTCGCAAGAAATTTGGAGATAGGGCTTGGTCAAGTATGATCGTCAAGAGAATTGAAGACAATTGTAAGACGGACCTTAGAGCAGAAGGCTTTCCAGAAGAATTAGTGGACTACAGTGAGCGCAAGAAGGGTTTTGAAGTCCGAGTCGATTAATTTGCCTTTATTTCTAACGTTTTCTTCAGATCTACGAGTTTATTTCTGTAAAAATTCCGTTCCAACAAAAGATCCAAGCGTAGCTTAACGATCGAAAAATCCTGATTATTACAGACATAGTCATCAGCGCCTGCCTCTAGAGCTTTATGAATAAACCTTTTGTCTTCATATTCCAAGATAAACATAATCGCGATTCCGGCTTTTATTTTTTCCATATTTTTATTATTTCTACAGTTTTTAACGAACCTAAGAACCTCACCATATGCACCAGAGACATCAAGTAAAACGCAATCAATCCCCTGATTTTTTAAAATACCATGAGCCCTACGAAAGGAATTTGCAGTCACTACTGAATAATTTGCCTTTTCAAAAAAACTCTTAATCATTTTTAGATAGGGAATATTTTTCCCTATGGCAAGCATATGAAGCTTCTTTTTCCCTAAATTTAGATCAATATTGATTTCCAATTGTCACCTCAATGTCATAAAGCAGAGTGGTTTGATATCTCTGCTAAGCAGTAATTTTCAATTGATAGTAGTAAGTTTTTTTCATTAATGAGTAAGTAAGACTTCTCTCCGAACGCAATTTCTCCCTGCAGCCACTTATTTTTCCTGTACTCTTTCCTCAGCGGCACAAGATGCTCCTTGCGAGGGATAAAGGTGGCATCAACTTCATCAGCAAGAACTGCGAGCTTGTTTGTGGGGTTTTCTGTAAAAGAACGTAGGATCACAACTTTGGGCTGTTTACCCAAGGTTTGCTGAGCAAAATCATGCCCACCCATAAGCTTGTCCAACATAAGGCACGGTAGATGGTTTTTGCCAAATGCAAAAAAACCAGAGAATATTTTTGGTAAAAAGCCTGCACTCACTAACGGTAAGAAATTCACAATATTTTCGATGTAATCCTTTGGTAAAGCGAAGGAATAAGCTCCAAAACGAAATAAAACAATCACACCTTTTTCCACATTTTCCATATATAAGTGCTTTTCCAATAAGAATCGAAAACCATTTCATTAGTATTTTAAACTTATTTTCTTAAATCTCAGCGGCACCAAGTAAATTCTCTTTTATTAATCGAGCCCTAAGGTCTGACACAGTTTTGGAAAAAGATGCCCTGCAATGTTCGCATTGCGTGAGAATCGTTTAGCCATATATGGGTGGGTAGGTGGCTAAACACCCAAATAATCAAGCTTTAAATGCCACAGGCAACTACCCAATAAATGCCCCATGTAAAAAAAAGTAGCATAAAATCAGTATAAAAAAATCACAGAGGTAAATACCCAAGGTTTGAAGCATGGCTTATTCCATCATCCATTAAAAACCCATCGAAATAAAGCTTTTGATCCCTATCTTTCCCAAGGGATAGAAAACACTTTTCCCGGATGAAAACTAGTTAGGTATTGGTCTTATCGGATAAGTCCATCCTTAATAAAGAGGTATGCTTCTTCCCCCTTCCAACAGGGGCATTTGGCAACGCTGACCCTTATTTGCCCTCGGTATACTTCGTGATGGCAGACGAAGTCGTGCTAGAATAGAGAAGATCGATCAATTAAGCATTTTAAGGGGGTAGTATGTCTCAAAGCCCGTTCAACTCTGTCACGAGGGTAGCTATTGAGGAAATGATTAGAGCTCAGGGAACACCCTCAAAATTTGGTCTTTTTCTATCCGATGAAGAGGTTCAGTCTCTTGTTACTGATTTGGTTCGATTATTAGAAACAAGTAGAAGCTTGAAAGCTGCTGGAGACAGGTACCTAAAGCAAGGCCCAACGAAGGGAGATGTGCGCAGGACAGTGAAGATCTAATTAGCCAATAGATTCTCCTTGAAAGCTTCCAACATTCTGTTGGGTCTGAATATCACGTCGAAAAATACATTTTGATTTTCATCAAGTAAAAATCGTATTCCAGTTTTTTGTAGCTGGATAGGCTTTAAATGTTTATTCTAAAGCTTTGCCTTTTTGAAGCTGGGAAAACAGATGTCTATCGAACTACCAATTAAAGGAAAAAGCCCAAAAAAGTGGGCTCTTTATATCACTGAAAACTTAGATGAGTTTCTTCAAGATCATGCTGCATGTGAACGCAAGGCTGCAGCTTTAGCTATGTCGTTTGTCGCAAAATACCCAGATCGCACTGCCCTTATTGACCCCATGATTTCACTGGCACGTGAAGAGCTAGAGCACTTTCAGCAAGTTTTTCACCTGATTCACAAACGAGGTCAAACCCTGAGAAATTGTGATGAGAAGGACCCTTATATAAATGAAATCTTGAAGAATCTAAGGCACGGTCGCGAGGAAAGGTTTCTTGACCGACTGATCATGTCAGGCTTAGTAGAAGCACGCGGATATGAGAGGTTTCACCTATTATCGGAACACTTAAGCGACGAAACACTCAAAACTTTTTATGCTCAGTTAGCTGAAAGAGAAGCTGGCCATTATAGAATTTTCGTAAGGATTGCGAACCATTACTTCTCTAAAGAAGAGGTTCATGAAGCCATCAATAGAATTTCCGATATAGAAGGAAAAGCGATGGGGTCTGCACCTATTCGGGCCACGCTTCACTGATGATTGTCAGATATCACTGACTTTTACTTGTGCATTAGAAAAAGCTCTGTAATAACATTAAGTAAGTAGCTTTTTCAAGATGCCTGCATTCACAAAGGGGACCTTCTAAAAATGATGCGAAAGGAATCTATTGGAAACATCGACTTTAATTAACCCCGAAAAAGCCATCTTACCAGCAATCTTAGTTGCAATTCAAAAAAACGGCGAAGATTATTCCCTTGAAGACGAACTTGACGAATTGGAGTCTCTTCTCAACACCCTCAATATTAAGGCCTCCGGGCGTGTGATCCAAAAACGTCACAAGCTCTCTGCAAGCCATCTGCTTGGTATCGGAAAGGTCGAGGAAATAAAAAACCTTGCAGATGAAACAGGAGCAGGTTTAGTTGTGATCGACCATCCCTTAAGTGGTCCGCAAGTACGAAACCTAGAGAAAATTACCAAGTGCCAAGTTCTCGATAGAGCAGGCATCATTCTCGATATTTTCGCTCGACATGCAAAATCTAAGCAAGCCAAAACCCAAGTGGAAATAGCCCAACTAGAATACTTGCTACCTCGCCTAACCGGGGCATGGACCCACTTTCAAAGGCAGACTGGTGGGGGAGTGAGAGCAAGGGGTATGGGTGAGAAGCAGATTGAAGTTGACCGCCGAAGAGCACGGGAACGCATTGCTAAGCTATCCAAACGCCTCGATCACATTAAGAAGGAGCGAGAGACTCAAAGAAAATCTCGCCAAAACGAAATAAAAGTTTCTATTGTCGGTTATACGAATAGTGGTAAGACGACCCTGATGAGAAACTTGACCAAGGCAAACATAAGTGGCAAAGACGAGCTTTTTGCGACCTTGGATGCAAGCGTTAGAGCCCTCGACCCATCCACAAGACCAAAAATTTTATTGAGTGATACGGTAGGGTTTATTCGTAATTTACCGCACAGCCTGGTTGAGTCTTTTAAGTCCACTTTAGAAGAAGTTCTAAACGCTGATTTATTGCTCCATGTGGTTGACCTTTCGCACCCTAACTATCATGCCCAAATGAAAACCACTGAAGAGGTACTTGAAGAAATAGGTGCTGGCTCAATCCCTATGCTACTCGTTTTCAACAAGATTGACCTTGTTGATGAACGCTTTTTAGGAAAGATTCTTCAAAAAAAGTACAATGGCAGCATCGCAATTTCTGCACATGAGTGGGACGATGTAAAGCGCCTAAGGTCGCATTTATTCAACTACTTCATGACAAAATTTAGACAAATCAAGCTCACTGTCCCATCCAATGATAAATCAAGCTTATCTATTGTATATCAATCCTGTATCATCTTGGACGCTAATTACGAGACAGAGGGAGTTGTCTCTTTTGACGTCAGAGCCCCTGAAACCGTGTTAGCTAGGCTTAGTAGGTTTCAAGAAGTTGATCCAGGCTTGTCAATACCTCCTCATCACTCTTTAAACTGAATTGCTGAAAGCTACTCCATTTAAATTGATGCATAGCTAAGGAGCAATTATGAGTCGCATTATCAGTGTAGATGGTCAGAATACCGGAACACTCCAGGAAAAGTCTCTAGAGTACTTAAGTAAGGCTGAGGATTCGCTCAAAAGTTTGCAATCTGGCAATTGTGCTGGGGGTGAGTTTACCTCCTGGTACCATTGGCCGAAAAACCATGGCTTCGAACTGCTCCAGCAAATCGATCGATGGAAAGAAAACTATGAATCAGCCTACGACACCGTAGTCGTAGGCGGCATTGGTGGTTCCTATGCAGGTGCTCTTGCTGTCGAACAGGCCCTCAGCCACAGCCATGCTCAGATTCTTGATGGAGCTGGAAAAAGCCAGGGCAAAAAAAGCATTATGTATGCAGGTCATAATTTATCAGAGACCGGTCTTATCGAGCTTCTCGAGGCCCTTGACCACAAGCTCCCCATCGTCAATGTCATCAGTAAGTCTGGAACGACCACAGAGCCTAGCGTCGCTTTCAGGGTTCTTTACTCCTACCTGCAGGAGCGATTTGGAAAAGAAGAAGCCAAAAAAAGAATCGTGGTCACCACCGACACTCAAAAAGGAGTGCTTAGACAGCTTGCCAATGAAAGTGGCTTCCCAAGCTTCTCTATTCCCGATGGAGTGGGTGGACGCTTTTCTGTGCTCACCGCTGTCGGTCTAGTTCCACTTTGCTTAGCAGGATACCCTACCCAGGAAATATTAGAGGGGGCGAACGACTTGTTTACTAGCCTCGATCCTGAAAATGTAAATAGTGAGCATCCTTGCTTGCAACTAGCCGCGATCCGTCGTGCAGCTTGGGAACAAGGCAAAGCTATAGATATACTTTCTTATGGCGAGCCAAAGTTAGGTGGGCTTGTGGAGTGGTGGAAGCAGTTATTTGGAGAATCGGAAGGAAAGGACAGCAAAGGGCTCTTTCCTGCAGGAATGATTTACTCTACTGACCTCCACTCATTAGGCCAGTTTCTCCAAGATGGTAACCCCTGTATTCTTGAGACTTTCTTGTTTATCGAATCTGAAAGCTCTAGCGCAAGTCAGGTGGAAAAAAGATTGAAAGTTCCAGGCTTTGCCTTAGGCGATGATAAGCTTCAATACCTGGAAGGAAAGTATGTCGCTGAGATAGGCACAGCAGCAATGAAAGCAGCACTAGAGGCTCATAGTGAGCGAGGTGTTCCCTGCGTGTGCCTGAGCATCCCTAGCTTAAGCCCTTACTATCTGGGTCAAATGTTAGCATTTTTTGAAGTGGTCTGTGCCGTGAGCGCATTATTGCTCGAAGTAAACCCTTTTAATCAAGAAGGGGTTGAGGCGTACAAAACCAACTTATTTAGAATCATGGGTAGGCCAGGTTTCAAGTAGGAGCTTAAGCTTCCTTCTGTTTTGCTTGGTCCATAAACTCGCCGCGATAGGATTGAGTTTTTTGTTGAACTTCAGAGATCACCTCACTCATTATCGCGGTTTCCCACTGATCTCCTTTGAGATTATTACGCAGATCACCTAACCACATGGTAAGCTTTTCGATATATTTCTCAGCACTTTCAGACTTAGAATTAAAAAAACCTCCAGTCAAATGCTCTAGCCATGACTCTTTATCTTTGTTGAGCAAGTTGACCAGCTGGTTCAACTTCTTGGTAGCATCTTCATCTTGCCAGCCTCCTGAGACCCTAAAGGGAAAATTTAGGTTATCCTCTTTATGGAGCCATATTTTGGAGTTATTGGCGACCTGCACAACCACATAATCACTTGGGGATGCACCATGAAACCCATCAGGTCTTTTCCAAATTACCTTCATTCACTACTCTCCATTTTTTAGTCAAGGACAATAGACTCTTTTGCCGAGGCTGCTTTGCCTTAGAACGCTACCTGTAATTTTTAGATGACAAAGAGCAGGTTCGTCAAGCGCACCTTTCCCTTTTCTTAAATAGCATGCACCTTTTTTTGGAGCATTTGAGTGACGTTAGCTGCAAATGCATACCCTCTAGAATGCTGCTTTGGAGCTCCTGAGGCCTTCTAAACCAGCAAAAATGCTTTCTGGTTGGCTGACCAGTGTAATTCACTAAGAGCCTAAGCTTCCTCAGGAGGTTGGAGGTGCCTGGCAGCTGCTTCAAGACTAATGTCTTGGACGACTTCTTTAGCTCGCATAAGCCATTCCGACTCAGGGTACTCCTCGCCGCTGCAGTTTTCGTATTGCTCATCGACTATTTCATAGTTTTGGTCGATTCTAAGCTCAAAACATAAATCATGATAGCGTTTAAAAAGAAGATATTTTTTATACTCTAATCCAATCTTTCCTCTAATCACCAGTTGATCCTCCTCAACTTGCCACTCAACTGGAGTGAATTTAAAATGATGCCCATTAGCATAGAGGACTTTCTCAGGACCATTTAAAGCAACTTCCATGATCAGAGGGAAATTTTCCCGTTCGTCACGAGTAAATTTTTCTCGAATGATTTTTCTTAGGTCTTTATTGATGGTATGTTTATAGCTTTCAACAAATACATTCTGACATCGGTGCTGAATTTGCTCGGGGGTTTCACCTTCTCTAATGGTAAAAAACTTGCTAGACGTAGTCAGTACAGTGGTTTTGCCATTAGCTGCATTGGTATAGTTTGAAAGCCCAGAGCCGGGAATAAACTTTGGGGCTAACGTTACGGTTGTAGCTCCAGCGACAGAGTTTGATACACTGGTCCCTAATCAAGTGACCTTTATAATGGCATAATTTTCAAGATTTTCACTGGATACATGAGCAAATTCACCATATTT
>JABSRF010000186.1 GCA_013215275.1 Oligoflexales bacterium
GTGCGCAATCACATGCCAGAACTGTACTAAAATTAACCATCAATGGGTAGGACATTTATTTGGAGTTACCTAATAACTATATGTTATATAAGTTGCTGAAATTATGACCTTAAGACATTCGCCTATACCTCGGCGGAAACTAAGATACCTATCATAGTTTGGAAGCTAAACCTCTAAAAACATAACATAAAGACATTTGTCTTTTTCGCCGCCTGTACTCAATGAGTGACATTTGTCATTTGTTCGATGTGATATCTGCACTAGCTCTCACCCAATATTTTCAGTATTGTGGCGCCCTTAAATCGTTCTTAAATATCCTCGATTCGTAAAACCCCTCCAATATGAGAAGATAAAGGAGGATTTAATGAGGATCTCATGATGTGGAATGAACAATCCGTAGCAATTGAGCAAAAAAAGTATAGATGCCGAAGCGAGTTTAAAAAAGGTAACCATGGAGCCTACGCATATGCACTAAAAAACAACTTATTAGACGAATATTTTGACCTTGTTTATAACCAGTGGACATATGAAAAAGTCAGGACAATAGCAGAGCAATTCAAGAGCAAAGCTGAATTTGTAGCAAACGCAGGCGGAGCTTACAATTATGCAACGAAACATGGCTTTCTCGATGATGTGTGCAATCATATGGTAGATCCTAGGCGGAAATGGAATTTCGAAAACACGGCCAAAGAAGCGAAGAATTATAAGACAAGAACCACCTTCAAGTCAGGCTCATCAGGAGCTTACAATTATGCACATAAAGAAGGTATTCTAGATCAAATTTGTGGTCATATGACACAGAGGTTTTGGACAAACAAGAAGGTGACAGAAGAAGCAAAGAAATACGATACAAGGTCATCTTTCAAATCAAATTCACCAGGAGCTTTTGATTTTGCTCGTAAAATGGGAATTATAGATGAAATATGCTCTCATATGAAAGTAATGAGGCGAAATTGGACTATTGAGGATCTTAAAGCCGAAGCAAGTAAATACGAAACTAAGATTGCTTTCAAGAAGGGATCAGTTGCAGCTTACGGTTTTGCTTCAAGAGCTGGGTTATTAAATGCAGTCACAAAACATATGGTCCCAAGGTTTAAATGGAACTTGAATGGCATCAAAAAGGAAGCAAAAAAATATAAAACCAGAACAGAGTTTGAAAGAGGCAGTTCTGGCGCTTATGGGGCTGCTCGAAACTTAGGCGTTTTGGACGCGGTTTGCTCTCACATGGTATGTTCTAGAGCTGAATGGACACCTGAAAAAATTCTTCAGTCTGCAAGGCGTTTTAAAATCTTAAAAAATTTCAAGAAGACAAAAGCTTTTCAAGCAGCATTAAGAAGAGGAATGGTTGCTCAGGCAACGAGTCACATGCGTTAGCTGTAAGTTAAGTTGGCATATCTGTATTTTGTTTTTTAGAAACAAGATCGACGTATGTTGCTGATATCATACGTTCAGGTTGCTGCCTGTTTTGCCGCCGTGCCAGCGATGCCTAACAGCCTTCTCACAGCACATTGGAATCTTTCGATTGGAAATGGCTTGGGAAAAATATTCTTAAACTGAGTCATTATAGCTTCGTCCATGTCATCGTAACCTGTTACAAGGATGATGGGACAGTCCTTGTTTATCGTCCTTATCAATTGAGCAAGCTCAATCCCATTGATCCCTGGCATTTTATAGTCAGTAATAACGAGGTCGGGACTCTGTTGTTGGAACAGTTCCCAAGCAGATTGTCCATCCAACGCAGTAATGGTATTTTTTGTGATTCTATGCACACATCTCTCAATTAAATCGAGAGTCCCATAGCTATCGTCTACTATAAGTACCGTATGCATTATTCTAATTCCTAGCTATCGTCATTTTCATATTTAGGTTCATTATCGTCCATGAGTTCCATCAGCGATTCATCACTCAGCATATTAGAAAATCCTGCCAATTCGCGATGACCTTCTTCTTCCAGTTCCACTAAAGCTCTGACCAATGACTCAGGCATCAAGCTAGCTGGTTGGCCGCTGAGTTTCTTCGATATGAGTGCGAGGATGTGTGCTAATGGGTCCATGTCTATATTTTAGCATCAGATGTACTTGGTTTTTCATATGCAAATCTTTCACTATATAAGCAAGGAGGGCTTGGGATGTTAGAAAAGGGAAAAGGAAGAGTTTGATGGCTTTTTAATCTCTTCGGGTTAATTCCCCGCAGCTTGCTGCGAAAAATTCGAAGCCCGACACTCCGTAGTTTGCTGCGGGGAGGGTTTCATTTTAAGGATGAAACATGGACTCATTGCTCTGATGAGTATGATTTTTTTCAAAATATTTTAGCCGGCAGTTGGTTAAGTTTAGGAGTTAGGGCTTTGTCGTTTTTTAAACAGCTTTAGCTAAATATATAGCCCAAAACTTCTGTTTTAGGATGATGATTTGAATTACCTTAGTTTGTTCTTGTTAATGTGTCTACAAAAACATGAACTTTTTTTGGTACACCGTGTACCATTCAACATTGTTATACAATGGTCTATTTAATAGCAGCTTTATTGTATCTCTACTACGTTGTTTACGACAATGACTCTTCTGATAAACATCCTTAATCACAAAGATAAAAACAGATGTCTAACCGTAACGTTAAACTTGTGCACAAGGATAAATGAAAAAATACTATAATATAGTTGGGTTGGGAAGTTGACGTTCGCTGACCATTGTGTTTAACTCTTAGTTAGAGGTACGGTTTGTTTCAAACCTTTGGGTTTTACTCCTCCATGAGGGACAAGAATGAAAACTAGCATCATTTCGATAACCAATCAAAAAGGAGGGGTTGGGAAAACCGCAACAGCAGTAAATGTTGCTGCCTCCTATGCTGAACTTAATAAAAAGGTATTATTGGTTGATTTAGATTATCAGGCTAATTCCTCGTCATACTTAGGTTTAAAACAGAAGGCAAAAAACAAGCATAAAACTGCTAGTAACACATTACTCAAGCAAATTGATCTTGAAAGGTCCATTTTAAAAACCAAAAAATCCAATTTTGATCTGCTTGCGGGGGATATGGGCCTCTCAAAACTTAGCAGAGAAAAGATTTTAGATCCTGGCGCTGCGATGATCCTTAAACAGTGGCTAGATTCCAATGCAATTAACAAATATGACATAGTCATAATTGACACTCATCCTAGTTTAGATTTGCTTTTTCAAATGGCGATGACTGGTTCACACTACTATTTGGTTCCCATGTTCGCTGAAGCAGACCCTTTCGATGGGTTGGAGTACATGTTTAATGAAATTACCCAAATAAAATTGGGATTAAATAAACAGTTGTTTTTTCTTGGAATAGTAATCACAAAATACGACAAAAAGAACTCGACACATAAGAAATTTTTGAATCTATTAAACGAGTTTTGTCATGATTATAAAATAAATATAGTTGGGATAATCCCTGATTCAAAGGCAATTGCAAGTAGTTCCAGTCAACAGACACCATTAATTTGGCAAAACTCTAAACTTCCCGTTACTCAAGCGTATTTAAAGCTTGCGAAAGATCTTTTACCGGAATTAAGAGGAGCAAGAATGGGTCGAACACAGAAAACACCTCTTATTACTGAAACACCTGAACACATAATGGCAATATTTGACGACGAACCAGAAACTCAAAACGTGGAGATTTTCTAGATGTCAAAACGTTTCAGCGAAACAGCAGAAGCAATTAAGTTATCTCAAGCAATACAAAAGCTCTCTGGTTTAAAAAGTGGTACTGTGGTTCCCATCCCTCTTGAGCATATAGATAGAACTGACAACATTCGTGAAGGTATTGACGAAGATTCTATAGAGTTTAAACAACTTATTGATTCTATCAAGGAGGTAGGGCTCCTACAAAATCCGGTTGTCACTATTGTTTCAGGTCGAATCCTTTGCGTGTCCGGTCATAGGCGTCTGGCAGCAATGTCTAAGCTAGAAGCAGAGAAAGTACCCTGCTCCGTAGTACATTTCGACAATTTAGAGAAAAAAGATCTAGCTCAGATATTAGAGAACACAGCAAGGAAGAGCTTAGATCCTTTTGAGCTAGGTGACCAGTTATTGCGCCTAAAAGAAAGAGGCTATTCACAGGTTCGATTACAGGAACTGATTGGAAAAAATAGGCAAGTAGTTGGGAGATATCAAAAAATTTCTCAATGGCCAAAAAAAGTTAGAAAAATTGTGATGGGTGCCCGGGAGAAGTTTACAATTAAGAGACTGATGGCTCTTTCCGCTATCAACGATCAAAAAAAGCTATTAGATGAAATCGAAAAAATTGCCGGGATTAAAAAAGGGATTGAGGGTGCCGTCATAGAAAAGAAAAAGAGATTTCCTCTCAAAAAATCTAATTTTGAAAAATATTGTAAGGAAAATTCTTATAACAAAGATCAAGTTCAGTTTTTAAGCAAAGCATTGGTTGGATTAAATCTACTAGACGGGGAGCTGCTTAGCCACTGAAAAATTGGTACACCGTGTACCATTTGTCAATTATGTAGGGTTTTTATAAGGAGCGGCAAAGCCGCCAAGCAAACAACCGCCCCTTATAAATCGATAACAGACCTTTTAAAGGTCCATAGGGTTCCTGAATGCCAAATTTATCAAATCTCACCACATCTAGCAACTTTAGTGGGTCGAGTTCTTACACCGGCGGCTACCATGCTTTTAAAAAGATTCTACGGTTAGAGGAAGACGGATCGAAAGTCATAAGCCGCGAATATACTGGATGGCGTCATTTTAAATCTGACTATATTAGCTCAGCTTGGATTAATCCTGATGGAACTAGAGTCCCATTCTGTATTCCGCTAGATATCGACGTTAAAGATACCAAGTTTAAATGGCTCGATAGAAAGGGTGAAATTAACTGGGAGAAGGTCTTAACCTTTCTCCAAAAGAAGTATCCAGAGATCTTCATATATACGCAGTTCATAGTTCGTAGCACAGGCGGCAAGGGGGTTCACCTTGGTATAGCGATAAGCCCTATCGTGCGCGACTTCACAGATGGCTCACACAAGACCATTTTTCTAGCCCAACAAGCACAGGAGGCTTTGGTCAGATTGCTGAAGCACCATGGGCTAGGCGCTGATATGTCAGCCCTTGGCATTGTTAGAGACCTGCCTAATTTTAAGCGCCATGAGGTTTCCCAGTTTAGCAAAGCGCGGCAGCTTTATTATAACAAAGATGTTCAT
This sequence comes from Oligoflexales bacterium, assembly GCA_013215275.1. Taxonomy (GTDB): domain Bacteria; phylum Bdellovibrionota_B; class Oligoflexia; order Oligoflexales; family Bog-1112; genus JABSRF01. The sequence goes on from JABSRF010000186.1 coordinate 5,177, forward strand.
GCTTTTATTAAAAGAGAAGGACGGAATGTAATCACTGAAATTCTTGCCATCACAAACAAGCTTAAAGAGTGCAGACCCCCAGCTAAGAGAGACCAAGATGAAATCCTTCACCCCCACAAGACCACAGAAGCTCGCTTAGCTCATTTATATGTGGACCTGTTCGACAATCTTGGCCAGACAAAATGCTACACCATGGGCGAGTTGGTTAAGTTAACAGAAATATCTAAGGATACCCTTCGAAATATCCTAGTAAAGCGGCCACAGTCGCGACCTAAATGGCTCAATGTCAACTACCTTGGGCGCACTGAAGGCTATGAGCTTTGGATCAACCCTGAATATGGGGACATTGAACGAGCCTTAAAGCTAATCGAGAATCCAGAGTATGCATCGACTTTTCTTAAGGACCTTAAGCTGCCAGAAGAAGTAGAAGACGGTGAGCGTAATGCTTGGCTGTCAAGTGCAGCAATCTATTACAAGTGGCATGGCCACTCTAAGCATCAGACCATGATAGCCCTAAACAGCCACTCTAAGCAGATCCCAGGTCATGAAGACTCAAGAAGCTGCAAGTCTATCGCCAGAATAGTGGATTCAATATACAGAAACCAGCCACAGCTTTTTGGAATCAGAGCTGGCCAAGAAATTCCTTTGGCTTTAAGGGAAAAGATTGAAGCGAAAAACTCTGTAGAAGGCCCCCAAAGGGGTCCTCAGAGGTCTCAAACTACTCACTACTCCCTGGCTTTTACGCGCAGGGGTGGTGGGAAAGTGGTTATCCTTTGGATAGAACAAAATGTATCTACTGAGATTATTGCAAGCCAGGCTGTGAAAGGCACTGGGTACAAGTTGCAGTTAGCAGCAATACAGGAGGTTTTGAGGGTTCTTGATAAAAGACCAAGCAAGTTGATTGTTAAGGGCCGGTCAATGCTCCAGGGCAATCCAGTGGTGGATACGTTTGCTAAGTATTACGGCTTCGATTTCCAGTTTGAGAATCGAAGTAAAGAGGACAAGCGTATAATTAAGGAGTTTAGGGAAGAATCCCTTTGCCCCAAAAATTCACTGTCGTTAGACAAACAGAGTATAAACTTATCAAATCTTTTTAAAAATAGACTTAAAAATAGTAACTGGGTGCTCGGCTTATTTGAATATTTAGATTCTGATAAGTACTTGGGCTCTATTCCTGCTCAGAGGCTATTTAAGTTCCCAGATATGGTGGAAAAGAAGGTCCGCTGTGATGGCTACCTAGCTTATATTGATAACTACTACTGGCTGGGAGATTCATGGATTGGGCGCAAACTTCAGGTTGTGGATGATGGTACAAATATAGAATTTTTGGAGAAGGCACAATTTATTAGAAGGTATAAAAAGCTTTCTGGAAAAGGCGCAAAGACTGAAGGTGGCACAAACTCACAGTGGTACAAAGCTAAGTCTCTTGATTCCACCTACAGGCGTAAGGCGCAAAAGGTCGGACCAGCATTTGACCAGTTAATCTTGGCGCAAATTGAAAAAGGACAAGGGATCATAAACACAAAATCTATATTTGCGTTCTTGAGGCTCATGGATACTTGGCCTTGGGAGCAACTAGAAGCAGTCGCAAAGTATTGCGCTAAGAGGAGCAACTTTTCATATAGATTCTTTAACTCATGTTTGGAGGCTGGGATCGAATGAGCATCGACCATGAATTATTAGAAGCAGGTGTAGAGGTTATCAGGGAATTATCGCAAGCTAAAAATATGAAGCTTCCGGTATCTTCCCACAGGATGATTGCTGTTCAGATGCTTAAGAATGACAAGCTTGGGGATGAAGCTTGGTGTGAGCAGAAACTTATTTCTGAAGAAAGGAGGTTTAATGATAGGCTCAGTCGTTCAAAGCACAAAGGGTTTTACCACTTCGTGAATGTTGGGATTGGAGCTTGTAGATGGATTCGTAAAAACTACGGAGCCTGGACTCTAGAGTTGATGAAGAACAAGCTAGAGAATCCCTTTGATGCTTATACTAATTGGGCTATCCGATTCGCAGCGACAATGAAAGCTGTCGGATTTAAAGAGTGTGAATATGCTGACAACTTGCATTCGTTGATTGTCAGTCATCCAAGCTGGAAAGAAATGGCAAAGGAGACTAAAGCTTGGGTTGAGTACGTTAAGAAAATCAAAGCAAAAAACGCTAAAAAAGATATGATTCATTGAGGAGATCCAAAAATGAGTGGAGGACTATTCAGTGAGTATGAGGAAACCAGTGGATTACGTGCCGCTACTATACATGAACAAAGCCAGTCCAAGGAAGCGAGGTATGCTAGGGCGTATCGTCGTGATCCTGAAAACAATCGTAGGATTAATCTTCAAAAGAAAAGGAGAAGAGCGGTGAGT
>JABSRF010000187.1 GCA_013215275.1 Oligoflexales bacterium
AGTACCAGCAGTAGCTCAAGGGATAATTGCTAAACCTATGAGTATCGTGGAGTTAATGACCGTTAGAGTGCGTCAATCACTACCTACTCTTTTCCCATTTGCTGATTGAAAGTAATCAAGGCCAGTTAGAGCCATTCGTTTATGTGAGCCTATTCTGCTTCGGTTTCGCTGCAAATGCTTTTTTCCTTTCCTACCGTACCATCTTAATCCCTTGGGCAATTCACTGTGGGTGGAATATTGCTCGTTATTCTTTTACCATTACTTCTACTTCGGGAGAAAGGATCAAAGAATATCAGGGATTCAACGTAATTGAAGGCTCCACGCAGGTTTGCATACTAAGCCTTTTGCTCGCTGCTATTAGTATTTTCACCCTCATATCTGCATCGAAAAAATTTCCTTCAGCTACAGTTGATTCCTCAACTTGATCTTGTTGATCTAAAGCCCTTTGTTAGACTAAAGCTATGATTCGAATTAGCTCTGTTGCTTTGTTCATCGATCTAAGATAGATAATTAACCTAAAGTGGTTAGTAAAGCAGAAAAACCAATGTTTACAGGAGTCTCAAATGCACTGGTGTTCCCATAAGTTTGCAAAATTCCTTCTGTGCATCAGCTTATTAAGCCTAAGCACCGCTTATAGCACGACCCAAGGGGTTGAAGATTATTATCTACGCGATCATAGGATATTCTGGGATAAGGAGCTGGCGACCTGGGACTTAATCCTTGTGGAAAAAAAGGATAGCAAGACCCAAATCCACGTTGGAATGGCTTTCATCGATTCTGAAAATAAGCAATGGGTTTTAGAATCAAATCCTTTTTCAGGTGTTACCAGGAGCAGCTTTACAGACTTTCTCAAACAAAATCGTCTCCATAATATTTACGCACTCAGGCCACAAACTAGATTTCTGCACGCCCTAGATGGCTATGATCAAGAGAAATTTTTACTCTATTTCGACACAAATCTTCTAGGGCTCCCTTACAATTTCAGCATGCGATATGATTACATACAAGATGATAAGAAGCACTACTATTGCTCTCAGCTTCTTAGGGATCTTTACAATCATGCATTAGGAAAGACCCAGCTAGATATTATGCCTCTGAAAAAAATGGATTTTAAGGAGGAGTTCGCCAGATACCTGGTCCTCAGCAAGGGCTTCTCTGTTCCCTATGGTCTCCCAGGGGTTTCACCTGCAGATTTTGCAGCATTCAATTTCAGATACCTCGGCTTTATCAACAAACATGCCACCAAAAAGCCGAGTTCTCTTGAGCGCTCAAACTATGAAAGCTGGGAGCTGTCAGAGAGAAAGCTGTTTTTTCTTCGCTACCCTAGTGCGAGTGAGGATGATTTTGAAGCCTACCTAGATGATAAGGCATTGGCAGCTTGGGCTAGTTAATTCAGCATCCAAAAGTGGTGCTGTCGCGTTATTTCCAAACAAATCGTTGAGATTGTTATCCGAGAGATTGAATCACCTAGTAAGGAGAGAGCGTTAAGCGTGAGATCCAACTATCTTCACCAATTCTAAGCCATTTTCCGCGAGCTTCGATCACTTCAATCTTATGGTCCTTATGCAAGACTCTTCTTATCTGATAGCTTTTACCAGGTCCAATTCTGACGTTTGCAAAATGTGACTTGACCCTATATTTGCTAGCCCTTAATTTGGCAATCGCTTCATCTTCCTTTTCCTGAGGAGTGGTGTTTGCAAGTTTAGAAATCTTTCGAAATTTTTCGATTTCACTGATTTGCTTTTTAGCTTGTTGTTTAAGAAACACTAACTTTTCAATTGCACTATGGCTTCCAAAGGTCGGGTTGGCAATCATAACCAGACTTTATAAAAATGAGGTTAAACACATCGCAATTGAAAACCAAAATATGCGATCCCACCAATTTTTTTTGGGTTTTGTGTTTACATAACTATGCTGATAAGAGGTTCCCATCTTTTCTTCCTGAAAAAATTTTGTTCCGAGGTCTTATTATTCTTATAGGATCGTCTAGGTGGGGATCTTGACTTATTTTTAAAAAATGTTCGCAAGCTTGCTCAATAATCGACTGTGACCTAAATATTTTCGAAATAGTTGCAGTCAAGTTGATAAAATAAATAAACTTTCTTCCGTCATACCTCAGTTACCAAAAATTTATCATTTTTTACTAAGGCTGTTAATAAAAGGATGACTAGTCAATTGATTCCTTAAACTCAATTTTTGCTCCTAAAGGAAAAGTTATTAATATTACTATTATGCTCCACCCCCTCTCGTCTGCCAACAACATGGACCTTTAAATAGAGAGTAAAGCGCGAAAACTAAGCGGGGCGAATTCTCCGCTACGTTTGAATAACGTATCCAAGTTTTTAACTTGGCACCTTGTCAAGATCCATATACATAACATTCCAATTATGCCCATCAGGATCAGAAAAAGCACAGTTATACATCCAACCTTGGATTTCTTGTGGCTGAGAAAAGATTTTGCCACCCGCCTCAACAACTTTCTTTGCCCATCTATCCACCTCAGGTCGATCATGAACTCCTATGGAAAAAATAATCTCATTACTCTTATGAGCGTCACATGGATCATTGCAAACAAAGCTAGAAAACTCATCGATTGCAAAAAAATTTATCATCAGATTCATCTCTCCCATGACAACACTCACTAAATTTGGAGGGCTTTGATCATGAATAGACGCTCCTATCCCTTCATAAAATATCCTGGTTTTCTCAAGATCTTTAGAGGCTAAGTTTAGCCAAATTTGTTTATCCACGATGAGTCCTTCTGGTAAGATGGATGACTGCAAGCTAAGGGCACCCATTTAACATTACTCTTTCCTTGCACTCGCATATATTCTAGGCAGCGATTACGCTTAAGGCAAGTCGGCGAACAAATCCACTTGGTTTCCATCGGGATCGTTAACAGATGCATAGCGCTGCCCCCAAAACGCATCCCACTGCTCCTTAACTCCAGCAAATCCTGCCTTTGACATTTTTTCGTAAACAGAATCAACCAGTTGAGCTGAATCTTGCTTAAAGCACAAGACGATTCGAGATCCTTTTGGATTTTGCCAATTCGGATTCAACTTTTTCACAAGATCCTCAGTATCCAGCATTAACCTCAAGCCACTTGGAGTGATTGCTTCCCAATGCTCATCCCCTCCATGCGCCTCAAAACTAAGACCCAATAGCTCATAAAACTTTATTGACTGGCCTATATCGGCACTTACGATTCCAATAGCATCAAACCCCATAAGCCAAGATCCTTAAAATAATTTATCGCATAAAACCACTGCTTTTGATTATATCAGTGAAAAAACTCATACTCACACGTTGACTTCAGGGTGACTTGCAGCTGATTATTTGAATATCGTAAGAATACTGGATATCGCAGGTTAATAGAAGAAACATTCTAGATGATATTTTTTATTGACTTTGAACCTTCGCACTGCTAATCATGTGCTCCTCGAATTTCTTATCATTCGTTTGATTATAAAACATCCACTCATAAAGGACCAAGCATGATTTTTAGCACACAAGAGAGTTTAGAAAGCTACAAACCTGAAATTAAAGAAGAGTCAATTTTCAAGAAGCAAATGCTTAGTTTTTTACAGGAAAATGGCGATGAGCACCTTCGTTCCTGCCAACAGGGGCACTTTACAGCCTCAGCTCTCCTGCTCAATAAGGATATGACCAAGGCGTTATTGATGCACCATACTAAACTCGATCGCTGGTTTCAACTCGGTGGGCATTGTGATGGCAACTCAGATGTTCTTGGAGTTGCCATCAAGGAAGCGCAGGAAGAAAGTGGCATTGAACATATCAAGCCAGTGAGTGACGGTATATTTGACCTTGATATTCATAAGATTCCAGAATTAAAAGGCGATCCAGAGCACCTGCATTTTGACATCCGATTTTTACTCGAGGTGGAAAGTGATGAGTGCGTGGTTCAAAATAGAGAGTCTAAAGAGCTTAAATGGTTTAGTAAAAGCGACTCCATCCCAACCGACAATCCTTCGGTACTTCGGCTTATCAGCAAATGGGCTAAACTCCCGTAGGTAATCTTTTTCGTTATCATCCTAACTTTTGAGACACCACATCTTTTGCTTTTTCCAAAACACTAAGGATAAGTTTGTTTCCCCTTCTATCTTTTGGATAAATAGCATGAATGACTCGCTCTTTATGACTCTTAATCCGAACAGAATAGGACGGCAAGACCTGCTTCACGATCTTCTCGTCCTTAGGAATCCATGTAGGAAGAAGAGCAAGCCCCATTTGTTCATGAACAGCCAATGAAAGCAGATCACTTCCACCAGCCCTAAAACTGCCTTCAGCGGGAATATCCCATTTTTTAGAGTTTTTTTCGAAGGTCCACACTTCGTTTTGATTAAATCTATAGCTTAAACAGTTGTGAAGTATAATATCTTTTGGGTTCTTAATGCTTGCTGACTTCTTTAGGTATTCTTTTCCCGCATAGAGCCCCAGCTGGTTCTTTGCTAAAGGCTTAAATAGCATGCTAGAGTCTTTTGGCTCAGTGAAACGAATATATAGATCAAATTCACCCTTAGTCGCTGCATGGACCATTTGGTCACAAAAAAGATCAATCTTCGCGCCTGGATGTTCCCTCTGAACCTGATTAATTGCTTTAATCATAATATGCTGACCAAAAGATGGAATGCAGTTGACTCTCAGGACTTGGTCATGCTCCGCACCTGATACAGATTTTTTTGCTTCGTCTAAAATCGTCAGTGCTTTTTTTACTCCCCTCGCATAGGCAACGCCTTGATCGGTAAGGTGTATTGATCGGGTCGATCGCTGCAGTATTTTACAGTTTAATTCCGCCTCAAGCGCGTCAACGTAGCGACTTATTGTAGCCACCGAAATCCCAAGAATTTTGCTTACTTTGGTAAAGCTTTCACATTCTGCAATAAGCAAAAATACTCTTTCTTTTTCCATAAAAACCTCCATTAACCAATTTTCTGAAAAATAGTTTTTCAAAAAATGACATTGTCTCTATCTATATCACCTTATATAAAACAAATCTAAAAAATTTGAAGGAGCATATCATAAGATTTCTTTTGTTTACTGGAATACTGTTATCTTTTTTAGTAGTTCTCTATTGGCCATGGCACCCAAAAAAGTTTTGCTGATTGGAGCAGCTGGCCAAAGAGGGCAGCAGTTTTTTTCAAAGTTTAGAGCTGATAAAGGTTTTACAATCTCAGGGTTTGTTTTAAGAAAAACGATTTCTCAGAATATTTTAGACTTTGCTAAAGAAGGCCAGATCTATTTTGATATAGACTCAGCCTTGAAAAGCCAGTCCTATGATTTAGCTGTGATTACCACAATTCATAAAGGACAAGATGAGCTTGTTGAAAAGCTTGTTTCCAACGGAGTTCAAGTATTAAAAGAAAAACCTTTGATGGTAGATGCTAAGAACTCTGATAGTCTTAGTGAATTAATTCTAAAAAACGGGCTTAATTCAGTTTTAGTTTCAGCCCATAGGCCATACTTGGAAAGTTTCGCTTCAGCACGTGCAAACCTTGATAAGATTGGGGAGGTTATTGGGTTCGACTACACCTTCAATTTTGCACTTCCATCAGTGACTTCCGGGTGGCGTGGTAAAAAAGACCTTGCAAAAGGTGGTGTGCTGCTGGATATGGGTTATCATGCCATCGATGCCATTTTAAATATATTCCCCGACATCCAGCTAGATGATACTGTTTTTGATTATCATTATCCTCAAACTCAGGGAGAGGGTTTGGAAGATGAAGCCCACCTTAAGTTCAGTAGCCACGATGGTCTTTCTGGAAGCCTCCATTTAAATCGGCATGCAGAGAACAAGGAGGAGATATTTAAGATATTCGGCACTGAGTTTAATATGGAAGTGGAGTCCCATGAAGCTAGAATTACTGACTTTAATGGCCAGATAGTCGAGCGTTTCCCAACAGAAAAAATTGATAAGATTGATCCTTTCATTGAGGCTTTATCCGGTGAGTGTGATTGGGATTGGAAAGAGTCCACTGAGCGTGCAATAAGAACAAACCAAATTATTTTCCAAGGCTATCAGGAAGGTTCTTGGCCATCTGATGATCATTGAAAGGAGACTTCTGCTGATTGGGATTTTCGTTGAGCCCTTACCGCCATTTAAGCAAAAATAGCAAGCCTGTATATTGTTCTTGTTTTTTACATTCTATTATAATCTATTAAATGCTTACAGGAACAAACGAAGGTGTTTAAATGAAAGTACAACAATCCATCATCGACTACCTAAACCGTATACTTGCATGTGAATTGGCTGCAATTGATCAGTATTTTGTACATTCAAGAATGTATGATGACTGGAGCTATAAGAAGTTATTTGAACGCAGTGATCATGAAGTATCTGACGAGCAGCAACATGCTCACCTTATTATCTCCAGGATCCTATATTTAGGGGGCGTACCGGATATTCACACCCGCATTCCCGTAAAAATTGGCAAGACTGTCCCTGAAATGCTTCAGAGTGACCTTGACATTGAAACCCATGTCACAGAATTGCTTAAAGAGGCTATCGAACACTGCGAGTCTCATTTGGATTACGGCTCTAGCCAGATCCTTATAAAGCTTCTTCAAGATACTGAAGAGGATCATACCCTTTGGTTAGAGCAGCAGCTGAACCATATTAAGACTTTAGGCTTAGAAAAGTACCTGATGACCTGCATGTAGATGAGCTTTGATTTCATGGACTTCTCTTTCATTTCTATGCCTAAGTCGTCGCAAATTCTACCTACACACCTACCACCATTGCTTTTGCAACTGGTAGATCTTCGTCCTTTTGCTCAGAGTCAAAAAGAAAACTCTTCCAGTTGTGTTCTGATTGAAAGAGCTTAATTTCATCTTTATAGCTTACCTTGTCCACCAAGGATTTAATGTAAACATCAAAATCTTCTTGAAGGGTAGAAATTAACCGTTGATCCATGATCCTCGTTTTCTGCATTTTAAATTCAACCTCTTCTCCATTTATGAAGTTTCTGAGTCCTCGCAAGTCATCCTTGATGATTGTTCTAAGCCTTTTTTCTGTGAGTTTTTTCTTTCCAAATGGGTAGCATAATATCCCTAAAAGGGTACAAGGTAGACAGCATGTCAAAGCACAGCTTAATGAGCACAGGTTGCAACCATCTTGCCTATCTCCATTTTCAAAAAGATCAATACGTCTATTGATGAGTTCGTATTTAAGGTTGACGTGCCTTTTAAAACAATCTTCTGCACTATGAGCAAAGAAAGGGTCTGTGTCTATATTACTTGCATACACGAAAGAGGCATTAAGCATGAGCATCAGGCAAAACATTTTTGAAAGCATGTTTTTTAGCGTCGGAAAGACCATTACGAAAACTCCTTACAAGAAAGCATAATATCAACAGCTAGATTCATATAGGTAAATTGTATTTTTTCCTAGAGATTTAGTCTTATGATTCGGATTCACAAACAAGCTTGAGATTCAATAATCTGATCAGAAGTTTCCATCAAAAAATGTCGTTTAGGTTATGATGATCCTTGTAATATGGGACTTTTTAGTACCC
>JABSRF010000188.1 GCA_013215275.1 Oligoflexales bacterium
GGGATAATTGCTAAACCTATGAGTATCGTGGAGTTAATGACCGTTAGAGTGCGTCAATAGATCGAGACCAGTGCCCTCCTATGAAGAGTGCCATTTTTACATTGTGTCTCGTGGTTTGTTGCCTTTATTCGGCTAAAGATTTGAAGGCGACCCCTTTGTTTGCTGTCCAAGCTTCCAATCAATGTGGTGCCTGTCATCGCCCTGGAAGGAGTGAGGTTGAGGTTTGGAATCGTCGCTGTACCTTAGATTGTCAAGGTTGTCACGTGGATCCAAGTGGGGCTGGTCCCCGTAATCAATGGGGTTACTACTTTCAAAATGACGCTTTGGCGAGTGTGAACTTTTTCGAACCAATCGACCCTTTGGACGATAAAAGTCGGTTTGATCTTCACTATGATGGGCGCATTATCCAAAGAGCGACAGAGTCTGAAACTAGGCAGTTTCCGATGAATTCCGAATTTTCAGTACGCCTTAGGCCATTTATAAATTGGCTTCATTTTGTGTACCAAGCAAATTTCTTGGGGCGTATAGGGGATCAAAGCTTAAGGGCTACGATGGATGATCCTCGCAGGTTTCAGCAAAAATATGCTGTTATGATTGATGCTCTGCCTTTTAATTTATACCTTCGGGCTTTTAGAGGATACCCCGTCTATGGCTTAAGACACTCTAATCATAGCCGTTGGATTAGGGAGAAGATTGGGTTTACTCCCTATGACCTCATCGATGGAGTGAGTTTTGGGGGAACCCCCACAGTTCCTTTTTTTCATGCCACTGCAATAGAAGGAAACCCACAAGATGAGGATGAGGATAAGCAAAAAGGCTTTAGCTTTTATGGTGGCTTACGGGGGGTCACTCTAGGTTGGAACATCCATGGTAGTTACTGGGATACTAAATCTGAGAAAGCCGAGGTATCAATGCATGCGCTTGGAGGTGGCTTTAAAATCGCAGACTTTGTGATTATGGGAGAGCGAAACTCACGTAGTGTAAACTGGTTGAATCTGGACATAGAAGAGACAGAAAGCTATCGTGGTCAGGCAATCCGTTTACATCCTTCCTCGAGCATTAGTGACTATAGCTTGGCTTTTGTCGGGATCCCTGGCTTATCATTCGCTTATATTTTTGAAGAGCTAGAACAACTAAATATTGAAAGTAAAAGGCAAAGCTTGTCTGTGGATTTTCATCCAGTGCCCTACCTACAGTTTGAGTTTTGGAGGCGTTTTGAGACAGGGGCTCGAAAGCTTGTGGATAGCCTATTTCTAGGCCATGTCTATTGGGATTTTTAGCTATTTTCCAACGCAAAACGAGCCGAAGACAAGCCCAAGTATGTCATCCGAGTCCACTTTACCAATGACTCCACCTAGCTGCTTAGTTAGGTCTAAAAGCTCGAATGCAAGCATCTCTTCATAAGCACCAGCTTTCCGGCCCTGATAATACCTTTCCAAGCTTGCATAAGCTCGATCAAGAGCTTCCTTGTGGCGTGTATTGCTAATGAAGCTCTGTTCTTCTTCTAGGGGCTTAATATAAGAGTCTACCTGCGAGGCTAATGCATCCTGCAAATCCCTGAGCCCCTTTTGATCTTGTTCTGTAAAGCTAGTGACTATTTTTTGGCTCTCAAAGGAATGCCACCAGGAAGGGGTGCCTAAGTCTTCTTTGCTCAGAACAGCGATGGTTTTGGGAATGCCGGCTTTTTGTGTCCATGTTTTGAACTGTTCAAGGGTGCTACCATCATCATTTGCTGCCATCATGAACAAAACGATATCGGCGCTTTCTGCTAGTTCGAACGAACGCTCAATCCCTAAGCGTTCGATTTCGCAGTCACTTTCGCGTATGCCTGCGGTGTCTATGAGGCGAATCAGCCTGCCGTTTATTAAGCACGGCTCTTCCAAGTAATCTCGGGTTGTGCCAGCAATGGGGGTGACCAATGCCCTGCTGGTGCCGAGAAGATGATTCATTAAGGTGGACTTTCCAGCGTTAGGCTTGCCAAATAATGCTACCTTTAAGCCTGAGGCTGCAACCCGACCATTATCATAGCTGTTTCTAAGGGATTCTATGGCTTTGGCAACCTCATTCACGCGCGAGTCAACTTCTTGCATTTCTACAGCCGACGTTTCTTTTTCATCGGGGAAATCGATCCTTGCTTCGAGCCAAGCCATTGATTCCATGAGCTTGGAACGAAGCGATTCAATCTTGTTGCGTAATTGACCGCCAGCAAGCTGCCTTGCAGCAAGCCATTGATGCTCCGAGTTCGCGTGGATGAGTTCACGAATGCCTTCCGCCTGGCTTAAGTCAAGCTTGCCAGATAAGTAAGCCCTCCTGGTAAACTCCCCAGGCTCTGCAGACCGAAAACCATTCTTTAGAAGGAGCTCCATGGCCTTTTGAATGATATAAGTGCCGCCATGCAAGTATAGTTCTACGCTATCTTGTCCAGTGTAAGACCGGGGGCCCTTAAAGAATACGACCATAGGTTCATCAAGCACTTTGCCATTTTGTGCTTGCCTAAATTCGCATAAAGCCATCTTTCCGTATTCGGGCCTGTTGCCGTTCTTAGCAAATTTTAGAAAGGGAAGGATGAGTTCATGGCATTTGTTGCCACTTAAACGCAGGATCGCAATAGCACACGGGGCGGATCCACTGGACAGGGCTACAATGGGCTCTTCATCGTGAGCAAGGAAAAGCTCTTGGGAGCTCATAGGTTAATCTCCAAAAGGATATACCATCAGGTGACCCTGCCCTTTCTTATCTCATCCTTGATTTATGAAAAAATAGTTGAATTAAGAGTGAGGGTATAGAAAGTTGCAGAGGCCTTCGTGGGGTGCTATTGATTTGCTTCCCTACCTTCAGTCTTGGTTGGTAAAATCATCAGCTTACGGTTCGGACCTGAGCCGATGGATTTAGTATAAACCCGATTATCTTTATCGAGTGCCATATGAATAATTTTACGGTCGTATGAGCTGCGGTAGTTGAGGACAATAGGCCTCTTGTTTTCATGAACCTTGTTAGAAAGGTCTTGAGCCATGTCGACAAGTTCAGTTTCTCTGCCTTGGCGCATTCCCTTAACGTCGATGAAGATCCTAAATGGAAGCTCCTGCCTGATATGACGAGGCTTTTTCCTTAAGATATGCTCTAGGGCCTCTGCAAATCGACTATTCCTTGTCATTTGACCAGCTAAGTAATCATTTTCAATATTTAAAATGAGGCGCTCATCGTCTAATTCAGCTGTGACCTCAACGTCTTCATCAACCATTCTGGAGCAAATCCCTTGGCAGAATGATCTAAGGCTTTCCATTAACTCTTTGATTTCTTTAGGACTTAAAACAGCTTTTTCATCATCAGAGTTTTCTCTATAACGGGAGCTGCCTCCAGCTCTACCCTGGCCTTTTTTCCAGACTTCTATTGCAACTTTTTTTCCAAAAACCCCTAGGAATCCGCTACTTTTGTTGATGATCTTATATCCTAGTTCATCTTGAGTGATCCCGAGTTGCCCTGCAGCTTTAACCAGAGCTAGTTGTAGTGACTTTTCTTCGACTGTAATTGCCATTTGTACTCCTTTTGTTTTTTCCAGTTTGTCTTCAGTTTCATGTCATCTCATTCAGTTTTTAGACGCTTATTTAGCCATTGTTGCTGAGCAATCGATACGACTGTGTTTGTGAGCATGTACAAAACCATACCTGCTGGGAGCGTTAGCATCATAATTGAGAAAACGAGTGGTAACATCATCATTATACGCTCCTGCGTCTTATCGAGGCCAGTAGTGGGCATTAGTTTCTGCTGTACCAGCATGGTGAGCCCTAAAAAAATGGGGGTAATAAAGTAAGGGTCTGCTACTGAAAGATCGCTTATCCAGCCATAAAATGGTGCCTGTCTTAGCTCAATAGAGGTGGATAATAATCGGTAAAAAGCTATAAATACAGGTATTTGAGGAAGGATAGGCAAACATCCCTTAGCTGGATTGACCTTGTGGGTCCCCATGAAACGCATAATTTCTTGCTGCTGCCTTCTTTGATCGTCCTTGAATTTTTCTTTGATCTTATTCATTTCAGGCTGCAGTTTTTTCATTCTATTTTGTGCAATAGCTGCCTGCTTGGTCAGTGGATAGAAAATGAGCTTGATGAGTAAGGTTAAGACAATGATTGCAAGACCCCAGTTACCAAGAGCAGACTCTATAGATTTCATGACTAAGAAAAGAGGTTTAGAAATAACGCTAAACATACCTAGGTCTTGGGTCTCACTCAACCTTGGTTCGTATGCTTCCAGCAGATCAGCGACCTTTGGTCCAAACCAAGTTTTAAAAGACATGCTTATGGAATCTTGTGGGTTAATACTGCCTTGTTGCAGATGCATCCAGTTGGACAAGGTACAAGAATGGCCCTCAAGGAGGTTTGAACTCAGAACCTTGTAAGATAGTTTTTTGCTTGCAGGGACAAGGACTTTTAAGAAGTAATGCTTATCAAATCCGATAAAGTCTAGCTCTTGGAGGTCTTTGCCAAGGCTGTTTTCTTTGTTTTCGCAATACTTCTGGATGTCCTGCCAGTCGCCCGAACTGCCTGCGACTCCAGTAACGAAGGATGGCTTCCCAGTTGGGATACCAGGCAAAAAACTACCACTTTTTTCTGGAAAGAGGATGTTCTCTCGCATAAGCACATGTGAGTCTAAGCTTGCAGGGTGCTCTCCAATATTCTTCCAGGAAAGCTCAACCTGGGCACCATAACCCTGAGGGTCGACGGTGTACTGGGTAGAGATCAGCCAAGTTCCATCGTAGTGAGAAAAGGTGATGGTTCTTCCGTCTCGGCTTGCCTCAAAGCGTCCGTGCTCCTTGATGGGAGCTATTGAGGTTGCGCCCCTTAAGATGAACGGGCTCCGGACAATCTCCATGGGTGCGCTTTGCTCATCATTTTGGAATTTCTTTAAGGTAACAGATTCCAAGCCAGCAAAGTCTTGGCTGAAAACGTACTTTATATCGTTATTTTCAATGGTTAAGTCTGAGGCTGATAAGGTTGTGACAGGCTCTAAGCTATGGGTGCTTCCTTCAGGGGTCTTTTGATTCATCTGGCCAGAGCTTGTGTTGCCTTGCTCGTAAGAGGCCCCTTCAGAGCTCTTTGTTGCACCTGTATAGCTTGATTCGACTTGAGCTTGCTCAGGGCGTTTATGGCGGTCTGGGTAGTTCTGGTCCATGTAAAACTTGAAACCAAAATAGAAAAGTACCAATGTCAAAAGCGTGCCTAAGCTAGTTTTATCCATCTTCAAGGTAAATCTACTCCACCTGGGTGTAAAGGGTTACATTTTAATAATCTTTTTGCGATTTTGAAAAGAGCAAGAGTGAGTCGATCTTTCTGCAAACAAAGGAGTGCATATTCCGAACAGCTAGGATAAAAGCGGCAGCGAGGTGCAAGAAGTGGAGACACCCAGCGTCTATATGCCTGAATGGCAAGCATGCATGTGTTTGCAAAGATCTTGGTCA
Organism: Oligoflexales bacterium; assembly: GCA_013215275.1. Classification (GTDB taxonomy): domain Bacteria; phylum Bdellovibrionota_B; class Oligoflexia; order Oligoflexales; family Bog-1112; genus JABSRF01. Next base: position 5,456 of record JABSRF010000188.1, read on the forward strand.
AAGCCTCATTTAACTTTCAATAGCTTTGTTCCTGTCCAGCCTTGGTTCAAGCTTTTTACTCAGTCTTTCGAGGCTTCGCCTCAACGAGCGACTGACATGCTTGAAATCTGAATTAGCAATGTTGTGCCTTGCAATGACTACGATATCCCAAGCCTGCAGATTTTGTTCCTGTCTAAAGGATTCTCGCAATAGGCGTTTAACTCTGTTGCGAGTGACAGCATTGCCAACCTTTCGGGATACAATCATTCCTAAGCGTGGTGAGTGGCTTTTGATTGCAAAAACCACTAACTCATGGCAAACGACCTTGCTACCAGAGTCCAGAACCCTTTTGTATTCTAATTTTTTTAGGATTCGGCTGGTTTTAGGAAAGGACATACAAGCCCTAATTGAGGACGGTACATCGCTCATGGTTCATTCTCACTTAACGGAGGACTGCTACTTCTTGTAGGCAGTGCTAGCTAAGCGCTTACGTCCTTTAGCTCTACGGCTTTTAAGAACATTTCGTCCTCCTGGAGTTTCCATTCTGGAGCGAAAACCGTGAGTTCTTAGCTTTTTTATATTACTTGGTTGAAATGTGCGTTTCACTGTTTATTCCTTTACCATTTGTCTTTTCGCACGTGCCAGCTTAACTTAGTTTCTGTTTTCAGCTTGGCAGTGAGTTACAATGCAAGCATGCATCGTCTAGTTACAAGACCGGAAATGTAACAAATATTGATTCGAGAAGCAAGACAAGGAAGCTGGAAGTATGCTTGCTAGAACTTGGGACAAAAGGTTCATGAGCATAACTTCTAAAGATCATTAGATTAGGTGAGTAAAAATAGTATGGACTCTATGCACTGTTGGATTGAGCTAGATAAGGGGGCTTTGATCCGAAATTATCGATTTTTCGTTTCTAGGCTAGGTCATGAACGCGTTGCCCCTGTCCTTAAATCCAATGCCTATGGGCATGGGCTCCCCGAGCTCTATGAGATGTTGAAAGAAGAGAAACCGAGCTGGATTTGCGTGAATTACCTCTTTGAAGGAGTCAAGCTTAGGAAAATGGGGTTTGACGGAAGGGTTTTGGTGGTTGGCCCCCTTCTTGGTCAGGAGCTAAATCAAGCTGTGGGAGCCGGCTTAGATGTAACCATCGGTAATGAAGAGCTTCTGTCTGCCTGGATCAGTATGGAAACTAAGCCTACCGCTCATATTAAGTTTAATTCCGGAATGTGTAGGCAAGGGTTTAACCCTGATGACTCTGACGCTTTAGGGAAACGCTTGCTGGCTCATAAAAATCATATTGCTGGTGCGTCGACCCACTTCGCTAATGTGGAGGATGTTACAGATAGTGAGTTTGCCATGCAGCAGCTAAAGTACCTTGAGTCTGTCAAAAGCTGCTGGCAGGGCCTCGGGTTTAAGCTTATGTATCATGCTGCTTCCTCGGCCTCTTCTATGATCATTTCAGAAAGTCACCTCGATCTGTGTCGCGTAGGTGTTTCCCTTTATGGCCTTTGGCCCTCTCCTTTAACCCGATTGTCTTATGCTAAGCTCTACCCTCAGCTTGCTCCATTAGAGCCTGTCTTAAGATGGAAAACTCGAATCACCACTTTGCGGGACCTTAAAGGAGGGGAGTTTGTGGGCTATGGCTGCACATTTAAAGCTTCCAGGCCCATGAAAATTGCCGTGATATCTGTTGGGTATTTTGAAGGTTATCCCCGAATTGCAGGTAATGACTCTCGTAGCTTTGTTCTCGTTCGCTCTAAAAGATGTCCTCTCGTGGGGCGTATTTGTATGAATATGATGATGATCGATGTGAGCAGCCTTGAGCAGGTAAGGGTCGGTGATGAGGTTACTTTGCTTGGCAAGGACGGGGATGAGGTTGTGAGTGCTGATGACTTGGCCGCATGGTCTCAAACAATCAACTATGAGGTGGTGACTTGCTTAAACCCTCAGATTCCTCGCGTCGTTTTAGAAGGTGAAGGAGGCTAAAGCGTGTTGGGTAACTCCAAATAAATGTCCTACCCATTGATGGTTAATTTTAGTACAGTTCTGGCCTGTGATTGCGCACTCTATG
>JABSRF010000189.1 GCA_013215275.1 Oligoflexales bacterium
TGAATCAGTCTTCTTACTTTGTTGACAGACGAAGGAAGTTTGAATCTTTCATCAGATCACAATGCAGAATCTAGGTATTAGACGTAGGGGATGACTCGGGAAGAAGGCGTAGCGTAGGGGGGTAAAGATGGGAACCTCCCGAGTCATATTCGGTTAACCCAAAAAAGAGCGAGAGGGAGAGGAGTCTTTTCAGGGCCGAACGTTAGCTTGAAAATGTCTTAGATTTTGCCTTTCTATCTCAGTTAGTCTAGTGTTTACTAACAAGCTCAATTTCATGATAATTATCGGCATAATACAATAAAATTAAATATAAACTTTTGATACAAATTGCCCTAAATGTGATCATGGCCTCACATCTGAGCATCGTTGATAAATCCTTAAAATTCTAAGCCAATATGAACCATCCACTGCCTTCCTGGCAGCGGATAGCCATCCACATCACTGTAGGCGACCTGCCCGGAGCGGCTAGTGTCATAAGGGGACGTGACAGGCATGGTTTTAATATCTGTGAGATTAACAACGGAAATGCCAAGACCAAATTCATATCCTTGCACGAGGGGATGTCGATAATCACCTGAGGCATCATAACTAACCATTGCAGGAACAACGATGGAGTTCTCCACATCTCGATAGGCTTCACTGCGATAATTTGCCCGCATACGGACACTCCACTGCGAATTCAGGTATTGAGCTAAGGCAAGAACAAAACGATCCTGACTTAGTCCTGGAACCATGCGCCCTGTAAGATGCTTACTCACAATCCTTGGGTCCAAATAGGTATAACTGGCAAGGGCGACCGTATTATAGATATTCAGCTCCAACGCAGCTTCTGCACCCTTTACCAAGGTTTTTTCGATATTCTTAGCTATATAAGTGTAAGACAGGGCTGGCACAAAGGATATTTTTTCTTTTGTTTCATCAACAAAAGCCCCCAAATGAAGGTTTAGCTTTTTGGTAAAAAACTGAAAATCACTTCCGATTTCATGGTGAGTGATTGTTTCAGGTGTTAGAGAAAGAGAGGGGACTACCCGGTTCCCATCACCAAACTCTTCAAATATCGTCGGAGGCCTCTGATAGAAGGCAGTCTGCAAATAGGTGAGGTGTGAATCCCCCTGCGCTGACCCTGCAAGTGAGTAAGCTAACATTCGGTGACTCAAGTTCAAAGGCTGGGAATCATCATTCACCTGGTAGGCTTCTATCTTTTTACTGAAACGGTCCTCTTGAAACCTATTGAGCACCTTGATTTCTATACTGGTTCTATCGATGGGACTTAAAGCAGAGCTGAGCACTCCCTGAATATGGCTTCTTTTACCAGATATGATAGCATTCTGATTTTGAAATGACGATAGCTCACTTTCACCGCACTGAAGTTTTGAGTTAATCGTTAAAACTTGCTTTTCCCAGAGGAAGCCGGTATCGATCCGCTTGACCTTGGTAACACGGGTTTCTTTCACTTCAAGGCCTAGGAGGGGGTGCTGTGGATCAATGGTGTGAACCGAATCGTCACGGTAGTAAGCCCCTAACTTAAGGCTTGTTGGAACAATAGCATTTGTCGATTTCGCAAAGTTATAAGCATAAGAAGTGCTCAAAAGCCCTCCTTTTTGCCTCTGCCTCGCTAAACTGAGAAAACTACCAAAGCCAGGAATCCCATTGTTTGATTGATGGAAAAGTCCGAATAGGCTTAAATAATGCCTTCCCATCTTAAGGGCAGTGTATGGCATGAGCTGCCAGGACCTTTGGTCGTTGTTGGCCCTTTCTTCATAGGACCCTGAGCTGGTGTCGTATGGGTTACCATGATCTTGATAGTAAGTGTATTTCCCATTGGTTTGGTAGGAGCGCCCATATAATAACGAGCTTCCATGCACAGCACCTTTGTTCCAATGCTCGTAAGTACGGGTGTAAAGGTTCAGCCCATAGGGATCCCCTACGATCACTCCAAGCTTGCTGCGACTTTTGCCCAACTTTCTAATACTGTATCGCAGGCTCCCAATGGGATTCAGGCTCAGAAAATCTGCTGGAGAAACCCCTTGGATCATGGAGAGCTCACCAAAAGCAAGTAAATCAAGCTCGGAAGCCAGTGGCAAGCCTTCCCAAGGGTCGTGGACTAACGTGCCCTCTACCCACACCTCAGTTAGTTTTTGATCCTGTCCACGGATTTTTGGCAAAGAAAAACCTGAGGCAGATGATTGCCCTGTTTCAACAGCGCCTGTGGACGCATCTTCCTTTAAGTGCGTATCACTGAATAAGCGTGACGGCTCCACTGGCTTTAACTTAACTGATTTTCCCGCATGATTTTCCCGATAGCGCTCTTTCCTTTTACCGTAAACCCAAATTCTGTTTTCAGAACTTGCGCAAACTGGGATGGCTATCACGAGGGAGAGAAACCACGCCTTCAAGACACCATAGAAGCTCATTTTCGGCTTAAGGCTCCTTGGTATGGGATCCGTTTCATTGGGATTATTTTTAGCTCACCGTTGCGTAGAATATTGAGGCTTGCCTGCCCATCATTGCCAAAGTCACCAAAGAAGAGGGCATTGATGCTTTTATCGACTGACAAAAGGTATGCGCCGCTGCTATCTGGGTGGGCATAGTGATGCACTAGGTCTAAATTTATCTCTTCTTGACTCCTAATGCTGACAATATATTTCTTTGCCTTTTTAAACTTTCCTTGATCCTGATTAAAGACTACGTTTGCATACAAGGAATCAGCATCAAGGCCATCGCAGAGGCTTCCATTCATTGACAGTAATTCGATATCAAGAGTACGGCCCGAGCTAAGGACGGGTGTGGTAGAAGTTCCCTCAATGGCACTGCGAACATTTAAGGTCTCTATCGCTTGAGTACATCCCTGAGATCCCTTGTAACATAAACCTGCGACGATCGGGTTTTCTTCCGTAGTATGATAAAAGCCAGGGTTACTTGCAAGGGGTTTGGAAACTAGTTTCCCATCATTGAGCACAGTTAAACCGTCCTTATCCTCACGCACGATGAATATCCCTTGTTTCCCATTTGCAATGGTCTTATAGCTGCTTGGGTCGATCTCGATGCCCAAATTGGCAATAAAGATGTAAGAAGTGCCCTCAATCCTACGTTTAAACATTGCAGATGGACGCAAGGGAACTGTGGGATCAAAAACAATCTTCTGTATTTCTTCACCTGTATCGGGATTGATTTCTGCAACTTTGCCCTTACCAAAAAAACTCAAAAGCCAGTTGCCATTATCAAGGACAATCACATCTCCTGGATCCCCTTTCTCAAAGCCTCCACTTGTTTCTTGACTGGGATAAAAGTTTTCTGAAGCGTCTTTCTCAAATCTTACAAAGTTATGGTGTGTAGAGGTTCGATTGAAAAGCACAAGTTGATCGCTCAGTGACCAAAGGGCTGAGTCCCCAGATTGCCCGTAGAGAAGCCCCGAGACTAATCCCTGCTCGTAATCGTAGAAATATAGATCGGAGCTAGAGTAATAAAGGTCCACCCCGGTAAATGCGAGGCCTCGGTTCACTTGGCTACCTAGCAGCTCCGGAGCCTTAAACTCCTCCTTCGACTTCTTATTAAGCCCACCACAAGCAGCTATACAAGCGACAGTGATCAGCAACGCAGCGTATTTAAGCAAAATGACCCCTCCGAGATTAAAGAAGAGGCAATCCTATAAAATATTATTCTGACCATCAAGAAAGAAGATGGGTTCTAGGCAGTCTGAGGCCTTCGCAGCCACAAATATAGTCAAATAATATTAGTATTTTAAGCTTCCAAATCAGGCAATCGCTTCCAGGGCTAACATGCTTTTTTCTCATGAGCTGATTTAATCTAAGTTTTTATCCCGAATTGGTCGATAAGTAAGCTGTTGCGGCTTAAGTGTGTAGGCCAAATCATGTCAACCGATTGTGCTGGTTACTTCTAAAATGTGTAAGATACTGATTATATTTAATATCATGGTTTTTGCTGCATGCCAAAATGCGGAAAGCTCCCAGCATAAGATCAAACGAACGGGCAAGCAAGAGGCCAACACCCAGCAACAAGATCAAAACCCTTCGAACAATAACAGCTCCCAAGGTGACGCAACAAGCGGAACAAACCAGGCATCTGGTAATCAAGGACAAAGCCAAGACGAGACGGATGAAGACTCTGGCACAGGCTCAGAGGACATTGTCGATCAAGGGGATGAAGAGCAAGATCCAGAAGACCAGGAGAACAATGAGGACGTTGTTGACACTCCACCTAAGGTGATACCTACCGCAGGCCAGATCCTAGATCAACCTGGAACCCTCGCATTAATCCAGGCAGACCAAGCTTTTATTGAACAAAAAATGCGAGAATTTACGGGAGCCATGCCTGTTTTGATTGCTGACACCCAGCAAACTCTCGGTTCACGCAATAACCGGCAAGGAAAGGACTTAGCGCTCGAGTTTCTAAGGCAGGAGTATGAAGCCTTAGGTTTTGTCGTAAGCTTAGATAACTATGGGACTGGCGTAAACTTCATAGCAGAAAAAAAGGGTAAATCCGCAGAATCTAGGGTCCTAGTTTTAGGGGCTCATTACGACTCTGTTGCGACGGTTGGAGCAGATGATGACGCCTCAGGGATCATCGGTTCCCTTGCAATTGCCCAAGCTTTGGTAAATATGGAGTTTGATTATACCCTCAGGGTGTTAGCCTTTGATGAAGAGGAACTCGGACTTATTGGCTCAACAAGTTATGGAAACAGTATCCAAGCAAACAACGAAACCGGGCAGATCATCGGAGCCATTATTCTCGAGATGCTTGGCTTTGATGGAAACAATGATAGTGCATTTCATATCGTAGACTGCAGGTTTATTGGCGATGAAGACCTACCAGAAGGTAATTCAGGCAAACTCAGTCAAGTTGTACTCAATGCGATTAATTTATCAGCTTCAGCATTACAGAGAAATGATGCCTGCACAGATCGGAGCGACCATACCAGCTTTTGGAACCAAAACATACCTGCTGTGGTCCTATCACAAGATTTCTTCGGGGGTGACAGCAACCCTTGCTACCATGATGCTTGTGACACCATCGAAATGATTGACTATACTTTTATGGCTAGCATTACCAGTGCAGCAGCTATGACAGTGGCAAGTTTACTCACATCAGCTCAAGAGTAGCTAACTTCCAAAAACTAACTCACCTCAAATTCTAACGGCATTGCTTGAGGCCTAAACGCTTGCCAATCACAGCCGGTTTTATATTTTTGTTGAGAAACTTAAGTAGGTCATGAAACGAGAGAGGCTTTTGAAAAACTTCAATAATACCAGGTCGATTTTTCAGGGTATGGTGTCCCAATTCAACACTCCCGGTTACAAAGATCAGCTGACCTTCATAGACCTTGCTTTCTCTAATTTTTTGACAAAACTCTAGTCCATTCATCTGTGGCATACAATAATCTGAAATCACCATGTCAACCTGCTGGCTCTTCAAGTGCTCTATTGCTTTGATCGGTGATGAAAGGCAGGTAACCTCGTAACCACCTTTTGTAAAAATTGTCTCGTACAGAAACAAAGACTCTGGTTCATCATCTACAAACAGTATTTTTGCCATCTGTGGAGCTCCAAAGTTAAATCCACCGAAACACCACTGAAAAGAGTTCTTACGCTCCTTCATGGATGATTTACCTCCTTAGGTTAGAAGGCCTTATGAAGGTGGATGGTTCGTCCTGTGCCCGAGCCATCTATCGGATCGTTACCATATTGGTTAAGTCTTTTTTTTATCTTTTTTGCGAAAAACAGTACTTCAGGCACACCTTACCAAATCATAAATAAATCCAGTATTTTTGCATCTTTTTATGTAAACCAAATATTTAATATTATTTGTTAAATTAAAATTATAAATTTATCATATAAATATTTTTGCATCCATACCGATAAGCATATTAAGGTTAGGGAAAAATGACTAGGGATTGATTGCATGAGAACCTTAAGAATTATTTTAATATTAATCATATGCTCTGCTTGCTCAGAAGCAAATTGGCTAGGAGCGAAAAAACACGACCAAGAAGACACGGACAGCGTTGAGGATCAGGCTAATGAAACAGATCTACCTGAGGAGGCAGAAGACCAGCCTTCAGACACCAGCCTCGATCATGAGATTCCCCCAGAGCAAGACACCGAGGAGTCTAGCCAAACTCTAAGTCCCGAAGCTAACTATTTAGAAGAAAAGGATGTTGAGGCTCTTGAGGAAGAGGACAGTGTTTTCCTAACGCCCGACTACTCTAATCCCGAGTTCAAAGCTAGCTCAGAATACCCATTCGAATTAATTCTCGAAACGGTCCTAGCCAACCAAGACAAAGGGGAGGCTTACGCTGAATTTTTAGCTGCAAATGGGGCTATCAGCACCGATGAAGGCACCATCACCCTGACACAGATCAGCGCTAATGAGTGTCCGGGATACTTAGAGTCTTGTCTTGACATTGATCATGAAAAGCTAGGCATCCCTAATAAAGCAGTGCTCAGTGGATTCGTGTCTGGTACGAATATAAAAAACCAAGGAGAGCGGGGCACTTGTGTTGCTTTTGCTTTGAATGCAGCTGTGGAACTCCTAATAAAACAGTCAGAAGGAGAGACCGACCTATCTGAGCAGAACACCTACCTGCAAGCAAAACAACTAACCGATTCCTGGACTTACGCTGGACTAGCTCCTGAGTTTACCATCGAGCAATTTGTGAACGAGCGAAGGCCTTTTGTTCTGGAAAGTGCCTGGCCATACAACCCCAAAGGCATGGATTGCAGCGCCTACCAGCAAGATCACCCTGAAGCCACCTGCTCGCAAACGGAAGCCCAAGGTGGTGGTGAATCACAGCAAGAAGCAGACCCTCAAGTTTCAGAAAGCCAGGGTTTTATTATCAAAGAAGCTCATCAATTATTTGCTTCTGTAGGCAGAGTAAAACAAGCCATTGCTCAAGATTATCCAGTGGTACTGGGGGTGAATGCCAACCATGATTTTAACCTGGTATTTTACAATCAGGCTCGTAAACACAGTATTAAAAATGGGGTGGTCTCTTGGGTCTTCAAAGATGATGCCTGTGGGAAAAGCGTCTGCGGACACGCCCTCCTTGCAGTGGGCTACCATGATGATCCTGAGGTTGAAGGAGGAGGGTATCTTATCGTCCAAAACTCTTGGGGAACCTCCTGGGGAGAGCAGGGAATTGCTTACCTTACTTACGAATGGTTAAAATATAATCTGCTTGATGCTCAAGCCATTGTAAAAGTTGAAAAGCAGATTAACTGAGCCTTACTCACCCAAAATCTTTCCAAAATAATAAACTTTTCAAACCTACGAACAATGTCCATTGACTTTACCCCTGGAAAAGTTTTCTCTATTAGTGCCTTGATGGTTTGAAATAGGGGAGGAATAAATGCCTAAAACCAAGCTGGTGCTAAAATTGAGCCTCGTTTATCTATTCCCTAATCAAGCGATCTTTTAAATGGTAAAATTGAGGTTTTTTGGCAAATGGGTTTTGATAGCCTTTTGAGCAGCT
>JABSRF010000019.1 GCA_013215275.1 Oligoflexales bacterium
GCATCCGTTTCTACCAAAATATAGCGTTCTGATCACACATGAATAGTGGGTAGAATATTTATTTGGAGTTACCTAAGCTAGTGAAGGCCCATAGAAGACAGGTGCACCTGAATGCCAGGCAAGAAAATGCGGTCAGGAGCTTTGGTTCTGAGGAAACAGGCCCATAAGCACCTGAATCTCCTATCTTTCTGATTTAATTTCTGGCATTTAATTATTGAGGAATAAGTCAAATTTCCATGCAATAAAAGGAGCCGTCTTTGAAAGCGATCCAATGGAACGGTCAGGGCTTGATGCTAAACGACGTGCCGATCCCTAAGCCAGCTGCTGGTGAGGCTTTGATCAAAGTTAGGTGCGCAGGAGTCTGCAACACGGATCTGGAGATTACCAAGGGCTATTTCAATTTTACAGGAACACTGGGACATGAATTTGTGGGCATTGTGGAGTAGTGTCAGGATTTTCCAGAGTATGTGGGTCAGCGGGTTGTTTGTGACATAAACTGTGCCTGTGGTTACTGCAGTGTTTGTAAAGCTGGTGACCCTCACCATTGTCCAAATAGAACGACCATCGGGATTTTAAACAGGGATGGCGCATTTGGTGAGTACCTTGTGGCGCCTGCAAAAAACCTGCTGTTGGTGTCCGAGCAACTTGGCGATGAACGGGCTGTGTTTACAGAGCCCTTGGCTGCAGCTTTAGAAATTCCAGAACAACTTGACCTTGATGAGAAGGATGACATCTGTGTCCTCGGTGATGGTAAGCTTGGCTTACTGATTGCGATGAGCCTTGGGAGCATAGGTTTGAATGTGGTGCTCATTGGAAGGCATCCAGAGCGGTTTGACAAGTTTCCCAAGATGACAGGGGTTTCTTTTACCACTGAGCTTCCAGATGAGCAGTTTAAGACTGTGGTAGAGGCGACTGGAAACCCCAAAGGCTTTGAGACAGCGATTGGTCTGACCCAGCCAAGGGGGCAAATTGTTTTAAAGTCCACTTACCAACAAGCATTTGCATTTAATCCTGTGATGATCGTGGTCAATGAGATAAAGATCCAAGGCTCACGCTGTGGGCCTTACGATAAGGCCTTATCATTACTTGAAAAAGGTGGGGTGGACCCAAGCCCATTTATCTCAAACACCTTCCCCTTAGAACAAGGTTTAAATGCCATCAAGGATGCATCTGAGCCTGGAACCTTAAAAGTTTTGCTTCAAATATAAGGTTCAAATTCTCTTCATACTTAATTTTTTATCGTAAATTGCATCCTCTGTGTTAGTTAAGATCTATCAATGTACTGATAAGCTAATTGGTAGGTAACTATGTCAGAGAATATTTTTGAAGATGCAATTTCACGTTTAGATAAGGCTTGTAAAGAGTCAGATATTTATCCAGAAGCCATTGAACAGCTTAAACACCCTAAGCAGGTCCTTGAGGTGTCCGTACCAGTGCGTATGGACGATGGTTCGCTCAAGGTCTTCAAAGGTTTTAGAATTAGGCATATGGACTTTAGAGGTCCAACAAAGGGTGGCATCAGGTTTCACCCTAATGTCAATCGAGAAGAAGTTCTTGCTCTCGCATTCTGGATGTCGTTTAAGTGTGCTGTGGTAGGCATACCTTACGGAGGCGCAAAAGGAGGTGTTTGTGTCGACCCTAAAAGCCTTTCAAGGCTTGAGTTAGAACGCCTGTCCCGCTCTTATGTTGAGCGCATCGCTGACTTTATCGGCCCTGACTTAGACATTCCTGCTCCAGATGTCTACACCAACGCAATGGTGATGGGATGGATGATGGACGAATACTCCATGATTAGGCGCAAACGCACTCCTTCAGTCATCACTGGAAAGCCTATTCCGTTAGGGGGAAGTTTAGGGCGTGATGATGCCACTGGTCGAGGTGCTTACTACTGCATCAAAGAAATGGAAAAAGAAAACGCTTGGAATCCAAAAGAGATTACCGTTTCAGTGCAAGGCTTTGGTAATGCAGGCCAGCATGTTGCTAGGCTCCTCTTTGCAGATGGCTATAAGATTGTAGGCATCAGTGATTCTCAAGGTGGGATTTTCCTCGAGGAAGGCTTTGATGTGCCATCCATCATTCAGATGAAAGAGGAAAGCAAGCAAGTTAAGGCTGTATATTGCAAGGGCTCAGTTTGCGAAACAATCGATGCAAAGCATATCAGCAACCAAGAGTTGCTTGAGCTTGACGTGGATATCCTTATCCCTTCAGCTCTTGAAAACCAAATAACTGCTGAGAATGCTCCAAAGATTCGAGCAAAAACTATCGTTGAGGTTGCCAACGGGCCCGTGAATTCGGAAGCTGATTCAATTCTGCTAGAGCATGGTATCGAAATCATCCCAGATATCTTAGCCAATGCTGGTGGTGTGGTGGTGAGTTATTATGAATGGCTCCAAAACCGCAGTGGACAATACTGGCAAGAAGAGCAGGTTCATCAGAAATTACGAGAAACAATGAGTGATTCATTCCAAAAAGTTTTAACCATGCAAAAAAGAAAGCACCTCGATATGAGAACAGCTGCTTATGTTTGTGCTTTGGATGCGATTGGTGAATCGATTGCTGCAGGTGGAACTATGGAGTATTTCACCAATATGATCTAAAAAACATTCCAGGGGTATTGAAAGATTAGGACTGGTTGGTTTCCTTCTGGTCCGCTTGCTAGGTCCATTCTGACAATAAACCCTGAGGCTAGGATAAACCGAATACCTCCTCCGTATGATGGTTTATACCGGTCGATGTTTAAAAGCTCATCCTTCTTGTCTGTTGCAATTCCTTTTTCATAGAAAAATGCAAATTGGACCCCGGTACGAATCCCACTTAGGATGCCAATGTTGAAGGGTGAGAACTCCTGGGTCATGTTGATTCGCGCTTCAGTCCCAAATGTTTGGGTGTGGGCACCTACGAATCGATTGGTAGGGTATGCCTGGAGCCTTTGGGTTCCTCCAATGGGTACCGACGTGCCGTGCCGGTTTGCTGCTAGTTGATCTGCAATAAGGTTTGCCTCATGGTAGGAGCATCTTTCAGCCTCTTCTCCACTGAGTGCCTCACATCCAAGTCCTAGGTCAGAGCGCACTGCCTCAGAGTTTAACTCACCCTCTCGGTGTAGTATCGCGTCAGAGCGGTAGTAGTTAAAAACCAAAGTGCTGTGGGTAAGAAATGGGATATGGTAGAGGACGTTATAATCCATGTTGAAATAAAATGGTTTTTCCTTGCCTGGGTCTTCTTTATCGTAGCGAAATGCCTCTAGTATTGCCCCTTCCCTGGGGTCAGCACGATCATCTGTAAAATCTGCAATTACTCCATAGCTGAAACTGAAGCGTGAGTCGCTTTGTGATGACATGGGAGATATTTTTTCTCCTTCTGAATCATAAAGTCCTTCGATGTTTTCCCTCTGACGATTAATCCCTAAATTAAGTTGTAAACGTCTTTCAAATAAGCGGTAATTGATTTGAGCTAAGGTCACTTCAAAAAAGTCAAAACGCTGGTAAATAGCATCATCTGGATTAGAATGGACCGTTCTTCTATGGGTTTCGATCGATGCTTGGTTAAAAATGTTGTAAAAGACATTGAGGGTCATCTCGTGATTGAGTAAGGGAGTATCCACAAGGCCAATGCCCCCTCCCGATATTTCTCCCCAAAACCTATAAGCAAAGGCATCTGATTCAGATCCTAGTACATTGAAAAGCCCTCCAATGATCCCGTAGAAAAATCCAAAACCGGGGATGTTTGCTGCTGCTGGAGTCAGAATATGACCCTTGCTGGTGCGCGACTGATCTTGGCGCCTTTCAGGGAGCCAAGGAGATCCAGTGCCAAGCTCTTCAGCGACAATAGGGGATAGGCTTGTCAATAAACAGAGCAGTGCCAGGAGGGGATACGTTTTGGGTTGTTTATGGCTCATGCTGTTTTGTGCTTTATCTAAATGAGATGCTATAAGCCTGATCGGAGGGAGAGAATAAATTATTAATTTGAGCGTCTTAGAGTTGGGCTTAAGATTTCTTTAAGGTGATGAGGCTGACCTCTCCTTTGCAGTTAATCCGCAAAGGGATGGTGCTCGTTCCGGCTCCTTTGCTCGTGTATCCAAGCATATTTTTATACCTCCATAAACCAGCAGCAAATTTTCTTTCAACTCCATCGGTAAAGATCGGAATGAGCAAACAGACCTGACCCCCATGGGTGTGCCCAGTTAGGTAAAGGTTGAAACCATTATTCTGAGCTAGTTCAAAAACCTCCGGAGAGTGAACAGCCAAAATTTTAAAGGCATTTGGAGAATTTTTGAGGGCTGGTAAAACCCAGGGAGTGTAAAAATAATGGACATCATCGAGTCCTGTTATATAGATCTCTTGGTCTTCTTTGGTGACCGCTATGGTTTCGTTAACGAGAACCTTGATTCCTAAATTCTCAAGTAGCTCGTAAGCCTCATAGGTGTCATGATTCCCTAGTACACAAATGATACCATTGCGAGATTGAATGTTTTTTTTGATATGTTTGATTTGCGGGATTATTTGCGAAAAAGGAAGTTTGTAATGGTCTCTTAGATCTCCGGTGATGATAGCAAGGTCCACTTCCTCATGTTCAGTATGCTTTGCAATCATCTCTTCCACCTTTGGGAGGCAGTCTAAATGCAAATCGCTCAGGTGAAGAATCTTAAAGTTATCAAAGGCAGAGGGGAGGTCGACGAAATGGAGCGTCATAGATTTTTTTTCAAGCTTTTTTGCTTTGTTTTGCCATCTTGACCTCCCTGTAAGGCCTATGAGGAAGTTTGCGAAAGCGATGATCAGTGTCAGGAATTTTATCTTTTTTGGCTTTTTTCCATGACTATCTTGTTTGAATATAGAGTGCTCAATGGCGTGTCTTTTTCTTTTCCAATCGATTAAGGAGCAAGACCTAGCGATATGAGTCCTGATGGTCATTATGGTCCTTGTATGCTCAAAGAAATGAGCGCTTTATGAAGCTGATTTCGAAATGTGTGAGCTATACCGACGAACAAATTCCTCTAAAGTTTTTCGGTCATTAGCATTAAACGCTTCGAATTGGATTCCCATTCCAGGAGTTAAGTCTTGCCTTCCTTCTATGGGTTGCTGTACCCAGATAACCTTACCTTTGGTGCTTAGGGTTTGCTTGCTATCTGGAATAGTAAAGGTCAATTCCAATTCGCTACCCTGCTTTTTAGGGTTTTTAGTTTCTATAAAAACTCCACCCTCTCCAAGGTCTTTGCAGAAGTCGAAGAGGTAGTTGCCATCAGCTTTGTAATCGACCAATAACTGGATGGGAATACGAGTTCCTGAGGTCCTGTTTTCGGTGGTTTCGCTTTTCTGATTTTTGGCGACCTTTTCCTTGGTGGACCCTTTTTTGCTTTTGACTTTTGATGCCATGTTTGACTCCTTGTAACTGGGGAGTAAGCTTTAGTGTTAGCGACGTTTTCTTTGAGCTTTTACTAATTTTTTGACATATCTATTGTGTTCTTGCAATGTTTTTGAGAAATGATGACGGTTTTCACCTCCTGGAAGCAAGACATAGAAGTAATTCCCTTCATTTGCTGGGTTTAAGACTGCCAGCAGAGAGGACAAACTAAGAGCCCCAATTGGGCTTGGAGGTAAGCCTCGTCTAACTCTACTATTATAAGGGTTCTTTTTATCTTTGAGGTGCCTAAAAGTAAGGTTGCCATCAAAATTTTTTATTCCATAAATGATAGAAGCATCGATGCCCAAAGGCATTCGTTTTTTTAAGCGATTCCAAATAACCTCAGAAACAAGTGGCTTTTCCTCTTCGAGCATGGTTTCTTTTTCGATCAGTGAGGCAATAATCATCGCTTTATAAAGAGTGATACCAAGCTGTTCACAGCGTTCTATATAGTCTTTAGGTAGCCTTGCGAAAAACTCTTTGGTCATTCTTTCAAAAGCCTCTTTTTCAGAAGGCTTCTCATGATGATACCTATAAGTTGCAGGATAAATAAACCCTTCAAGGGAGTTTGCTTCAATGCCTAGGGACCTGATAAAGGATTTGTTTTTACTTAGTTTCTCTAGACTTTCGAGGGTGCCCACCCCTAACCTCGCAAGCCGCTCCAGCACTTGGGTGAGGGTAAAGCCTTCTGGAATGGTATACTCAAGGACCACTGGTTCGTAGGTTTGCCCAGAAATAAGCTTGTCCATAATCTGATCTGGCGAAGCAGCTCCTTCAAATGCATACTGTCCAGCTTGTATGTTTTTGAAGTTTCCCTGGGAGCGAACCCATAGTTTAAAAGTCCATGCATCGTCGATTAGGCCCTTTTCTTGTAGGCTTGCTGCAAGGTCACCCAGCCTGACCCCTTTGGGGACTTTCAGTAAAACGGATGAATCATGGCTTAAATGCTCTTTTTGACTCCAGTTTTTTAGGTAGTACAACCCGGAAAAGCTTGCTAAAACCCCTAGGCTAGCGAGCGCAAGCAAAGATATTAAAAGCAATTTTAGACGCTTAACGTTCGACAAATGAATAACCTTAATTGAATTTGGGCCATCGTAAACAAGTAATAAGATATCACACCTGATTCTTGATTTTTTTTCAAGTAACATTCTAACAATTATATATAATTTATATTTTTTTGTTTTTGATAGAATTTTTTTTTGCTATGTATTATGCTGTGCCCATGAAAGTCCTCAAGCTCGGTTAGTCCCTTGTTTATAGAAGAGAATTCTTTATAAAATCGGCATCATATATCGCTTGTACGACCGGCAAAGCTTTCATTTTTATCCAGTAGAAACTGGTCACAAAAGGTAACTATTGCCCTAGATTACCAGGAAATTTTTTTCTATTTAATCTATGAGTAAGACCGAGGTTTGTCATGACGGGTGAGCAAAGGGTAAGCGAGAATAAATATACTAAGGCTTGGGAAAAGCTTTGGTCTCAATACCCCCTAGAGTACCAATCACTAAAAATCTTACAAAAGCGGATAGGGTATCATTTCTCAAACCCCCAGCTGCTTTTTGAGGCTTTGAGCCATAGGTCTGCTGTGGTGGCGCTTAATAAACAGGGGCGTCGTGGAGCAGACTCAAAAGTTAGCCTGCCTTGGAATGAGAGGGTCGAGTTTTTGGGTGATGCGGTTCTAAGTTTGGTGATCAGCACCTACCTATGGAACTTGGATACGGTTTACTCAGAAGGAGATCTATCTAGAATTAGATCTTCGCTTGTGAACGAGAAAAGCCTAGCGGAAATTGCGAAAGAGTTTAATTTGGCTGACTCAATTTTGCTGGGACGAGGAGAAGAAAAAGCAGGTGGCCGTAAACGGGATGCTTTGCTTGCTGATACCTTAGAGGCTGTTATTGGAGCCGTGTATCAAGATGGTGGCTTTACAGCTGCAAGTAAGGTTATTCACAGTTTATTTGCAAATACGCTTGCGCGTCCATTTGAGCACTCTGTTTGTGATTACAAAACCAGGCTGCAAGAATGGTCGCAAGATATTTTTCGGCAAACTCCAACGTATAAACTGTTGTCCCAGTCCGGACCAGATCATGCGAAAGAGTTTGTGGTAGCAGTTTGCCTTGAGGAGACGGAAATTGCTCAAGGTAAGGGGAATAGTAAGAAGCGAGCATCACAGAATGCCGCAGAAAATGCTCTCCAAAGAGTTAATTTGAAGGATGATCTAACGGGTGCAAGTGTCGAAGAAATATTTGCTCACTCGTTAAACGATAAATAGGAAGTAATGGTATATGATCTTTGGAACGGTAGCCATAATCGGTAGGCCTAATGTAGGTAAATCAACTTTATTTAACCGTTTAACTCGGTCGGCAGCTTCAATCGTTGACGATACACCAGGAGTGACGAGGGACCGTATTTATGGAACGGTTCAGTACGATAAGAAAAAGCCTGAAGGTGGATTTACCTTAATCGATACGGGTGGATTTGAAACGGATGATTTTAAATTCCAACCATTTAGCGAAAACTTGGTTTGGCAACAAACTGAGCAGGCTGTGGCTGAGGCTGACCTTATTCTTTTTCTCTTAGATGGTAAGCATGGCCTCCATCAGCATGACAGGCTTATGCTGCAAAAGCTTGCAAATGTAGACAAGCAGGTTTTGTTTGTGGTCAATAAAATTGATGGCCTTGAGCAGCAGACCCTTATGTGGGAGTTCTATGGTTTAGGGGTCGAAAAACTTCACTCCATCAGTGCAGCACATAGTAAGGGCCTTGTGGATCTTTTAGGAGAAATCAAAGAGAATCTCAGTAAAATACCGAGCGCTCGTAAGCAAGCTGACTTGGAAGAGGGGACCAAGATTGCTCTTATTGGAAAGCCTAATGCAGGTAAGTCTTCTATTTTAAATCGTTTGATCGGCGAAGATAGAAGCTTGGTGAGCCCGGTAGCAGGCACCACCCGTGATAGCATTGACACCTCGTTTACCTACAACAAAAAACCTTATGTTTTAATTGATACAGCTGGAATTAGGCGTCGTACCAAGGTTAAAGAGTTCTTGGAAGTACAGAGTGTCGTGAGAAGTCTGAGAGCGATTGATCGCGCAGATGTGGTGATTGTGGTCATTGATGCGACTGAAGGGATTACCGACCAGGATGCAAGGCTTATCAATTTAGCTGCTGACCGCTATAAACCAATGCTGCTTGTGGTGAACAAGTGGGATCTGGTTGAGGATAAAAATAGTCAGACAGCTCAGAACTATCTGAATAATATTCGAGAAATGTATTTGAAGGATCTTGCTTACCTCCCTGTTCACTTTACTTCTTGTCTGGAGAATAAAAGGGTTCACCAGATTATGAGTAAGGTTGAAAATCTAGTGGAAGAAAGCTCTCGTCAGGTGCCCACCTCAAAAGTCAACGATTCTTTGCAGAGTATGGTAGCTAGGCATAGCCCTCAAATTATAAAAAATTACTCAAAAAGGCTTAAATTTTATTATGCAACTCAGGTGAAGCATAACCCACCGACCATTGTGGTTATGTGTAATGTTGCCAACGAGATCCAAGATTCTTATAAGCGCTATATGTTAAAGAACTTTCGTAAGGATCTATCTTTTGAGCATGTGCCTGTACGGATGTTTTTAAGGGGTAAAAAAGAGGTCAAGTCGAGAAAAGAGCGAGTTGAGAGTTGACAAAGTACCTCATCCAAGCCAAGAACTATAGGTGTTTAATTTGGATGAGGTAAGTACATGCATCAGGTTAAAGTACGGTCTCAGCAAGGCTTTATTCCTATCCCCCATGTTCCTATTGATGCTGTTTCTCTATCAGCAAGAACAAAAACCTTTAAAACCCGTAGTATAAAAAAAGACTCTAAATTAGCAGGCTTGTATCTGGCAATCCAGATGACAGACCTGACCACCCTTGAGGGGTCTGACAGCCTCCAAAAAATACGCGGCCTTTGCACTAAGGCATTATCGCCAGTTTCCCATGCTTTTCAGCTTAGCCTCCAGCAAAAGAGGCCAGAACTTCCACCGGTTCCTCGTGTGGCAGCCGTTTGTGTGTACCCGAATTTCGTCGCCGACGCAAAGTGCATGCTTGCCGGAAGCGGTGTGAAGGTTGCTTCGGTTGCCAGTGGATTCCCCGCAGGGCAAGTGCCCTTTGCCATTAAGGAAGCAGACGTAAAAGCTGCTGTGCTCGCTGGAGCTGACGAAGTGGATATGGTCATTGACCGGGGTGCCTTTTTATCCGGGAAGTACCAGCAAGTTTTTGATGAGATCAGGGGCCTTAAGGAAATTTGTGGCGATGCACACCTTAAGGTGATCCTAGAAACTGGTGAGCTTGGCACTTACGATAATATTCGCTTGGCTTCGTGGCTGGCCATGGAAGCAGGTGCAGACTTTATCAAGACATCCACTGGAAAAATAAGCCAGGCGGCCACCATGGAATCCACCTTGGTGATGCTTGAGGCAATTGCGGATTTTTACAGGGCTTATGGCAAAAAAGTTGGTATGAAGCCCGCTGGAGGTATCCGCACTGCCAAGCAGGCAATTCAATACCTAGTGATGCTTAGGGAGAGCCTTGGAAGTGAATGGCTTAACCCAGATTTATTCCGCTTTGGTGCAAGCAGTTTACTCAACGATCTCTTGAGGCAAATCGCAAGCCAGGTTCTCGGCCACTATGCAGATCAAGATCAATTTTCTATGGATTAAGTGGCTTTTTAATTCAATCTTAGGGATTAAGGTATGCTGACAAAAAATGGGGAAGAGCAAAGGTCGGTTCAAACCACAGAGGCCTTAGCTTCCGATCAAAGAAAACAGTCTTCCAACAAAGGCCAGTGCAGCCTTGATTTTGCACAAGACTATGCTCCGGCCTTGGAAAGTACTCAGATGGTATCCATAAACAGTCGCTACGATTTGTTTATTAATGGCAAACAGCAGGCTCCCCACAGCAAGAGTTATTTCCAAAGCATAAACCCTGCAACTGGTGAATCCTTAGCAGAAGTTGCCATTGCTGATGAGCAGGATGTACAGCTAGCAGTACAGTCTGCGCGCAATGCTTACGACAAGGTTTGGTCCAAGCTAAGCCCAGCAAAACGAGGGCGGTACATCTATCGGATTGCCCGAATTCTCCAAGAACGAGCAAAAGAATTTGCAGTTTTAGAGACCCTAGACGGTGGCAAGCCTATCAAGGAGGCAAGGGATGTGGATATTCCCCTTGCTGCTGCCCACTTCTTCTACTACGCAGGTTGGGCTGACAAGCTCGAGTATGCTTACCCAGGAAAGTCTGTGCGGTCCTTAGGGGTTTGCGGGCAGATTATTCCGTGGAATTTTCCTTTACTGATGGCTGCTTGGAAGCTTGCACCTGCACTCGCATGCGGCAATACCTGCGTTCTAAAGCCTGCTGAGACAACCCCACTGACTGCTCTCCTGCTTTCAGAGGTTTTGCAAGAAGCGGAGCTTCCTCCAGGAGTGGTCAACATCATCACAGGGACCGGTGAAACAGGGTCTCACCTTGTTGAGCATAAAGGGCTCGATAAGATTGCGTTTACGGGCTCTACCGAGGTGGGTAAAGCCATAGCCCGTGGACTTGCGCCAAGGGGTACCAAGCTCAGCCTAGAGCTAGGTGGAAAATCCGCTCACATTGTGTTCAAAGATGCTGCGATCGACCAAGCCGTAGAAGGGGTCATCAATGGCATTTACTTTAATCAGGGGCATGTTTGTTGTGCCGGTTCAAGGCTGCTTCTCGAAGAGTCGATTGCCGAGCCATTTATCGAAAAACTAAAGGCTCGTATGCAGAACCTAAGGGTGGGCAACCCCCTCGATAAAAACACAGATATTGGTGCGATTAATTCTAAAGCTCAGTGGGAGCGTATCCAATCCCTGATAAAAATTGGAAAACAAGAGCCAGGTAACTTTTTTCAGCTTGATACGAAATTACCTGAAAAAGGCTACTTCATCGCCCCATGCTTCTTCACCGACCAGAGTTCATCAAACTCTTTAAGTCAGGTGGAGGTCTTTGGGCCAGTCCTTAGCATCATGACGTTTCGCACCCCAGCTGAGGCCGTTGTCAAAGCTAATAATACCCAATACGGCCTCGCTGCCGGAATTTGGTCAGAAAAAGGGTCCAAGATTAAGGATGTTGCATCAAGGCTAAACGCAGGAGTTATCTGGGCGAATACCTACAACAAATTTGACCCGGGAGCACCCTTTGGTGGCTTCAAAGAAAGTGGTTACGGACGTGAGGGAGGCCTTCAAGGCTTGCACCCCTATCTGGAGGTCGTTCATTGAAAGTATCAAAGACCATAAAACTATATATTGGTGGAGCGTTTGTCCGCTCTGAGTCTGGACGGACTGTAGCCTTAGATGGCTCAGGGTCAGCATCCCCACGGGTATGCTTAGCTTCTCGAAAGGACTTTAGGAATAGCGTTGACGCAGCTAAGAAGGGCTTTGCTGCGTGGCAGAAGATGACCCCATTTAATCGCAGTCAGATCCTTTATAGAATGGCTGAGATGCTTGAGGGGAAGAGGCATGAGTTTCAGGCTATCATGCCCGATGCTGAAAAAGCGGGCTCGCAACTAGATGAAGCCATTGATTTGTTTGTTTATTACGCTGGGTTCTGTGATAAATTTCAGCAGCTCAGCTCCAGTATTAACCCTGTGAATGGCCCTTATCAGCACACCTCGACTCCTGAGGCTTTAGGGGTTTGCTCGCTGGTGACTGCAGCAGATACCAGCTTTGCTGACTTGTGTGGGTGCATAGCTGCCTTGATGGCTGGTGGAAATAGTGTGGTCTGTTTGCTTGGGCCTTCGCTTTCTCCTTTGCTAGGAGTCTTAGCCGAGGTCTTGCAAACTTCTGGCCTGCCAGGTGGCTGTGTCAACTTATTGAGTGGAAAGATTGATGAATTGCACGAAGTGATTGCAGGTCACCATGAGGTGCGTGCCGTCGCTTGCCTAGAAAAAGACCAGGCGAGCACGGTAAAAATGCGGGAGCTTGCTGCAGGCAACCTTAAGCAGGTGCTCCCATACCTTCCCGCGAGATCGATCGAAAATATTCTGAACTATGTGGACTATAAATCTGTTTGGCACCCACAGGGTTGTTAAGCGTTTGAGAGGAGTGATATGAGCATTCATATAGGTGCAAAGCCCGGTGATATTGCTGAAACGGTCTTTATTGCTGGAGATCCTTTACGGGCTAAGTATATGGCCAATAAATACCTGAGTGACGTTAGCTGCTACAATGAAGTGCGCGGTATGTATGGCTACACTGGCAATTACCAAGGAAAGCGTATATCAGTTCAAGGAACTGGGATGGGGATTCCGTCCACTGCAATCTACGTCAACGAGTTGATCCGCGAGTACCAGGTTAAGACGCTTGTAAGGATTGGATCCTGTGGCTCCCTCCAGCCTCATATTAAGCTTTATGACCTGGTTGTTGGGATGAGTGCCTCAACGGATTCTTCCATCAACAAGCTGCAATTTAACGGTATGGATTTTGCGGCTTGCGCAGATTTTGGGCTGCTGCACAAAGCCTATACCTTTGCTGAGCAGCAAAAGTTTCCGGTCAAAGTCGGGCATATTCTTTCCACTGACGTGTTTTATGATGAGGACCCTGAGGCTTGGAAACTTTGGTCTCGCTATGGGGTTTTGGCTGTTGAGATGGAGTCCAATTGCCTTTACACCCTGGCTGCAAAGTACGGTATTCAGGCTCTTAGCTTGTTAACCGTTAGTGACAGCTTGGTGACTAAGGAGGCGATTAGTTCTGAAGAGCGAGAGAAGTCCTTTGACCAAATGATGCAGACAGCCTTGTCTTTGCTGGGGTGACGAGCCTTTTTTGCAGAGATTGCCTAACCGCCTTCGCAGTGCTTCGGCGTGGCAATGACCCATTGTTGTTATTTCGCAGTGCTTCGGCGTGGCAATGACCCTTTGTTGGTGTGGCAATGATTCTACTCTGGTCATCACCACGCGACATTTGCAACGCAAATGTCGCGTGGTCAGGTGATCTTTTGGGATTCAGCATTGAGGTCACAGGTAGAAGGTCCCATTCCTCATGAGGAAGGCCAGTTAAGGCTCTTTTTATTACTTACTTTTTCTTAGCTTCTGGCTTAACGGCAGGAGTTTCAGGCTTCTTATCCTTCATAACTTCAACAAGTTCAACAGTGAAGTTAAGGACTGAGTTTGCTGGAATTCCAGGTCGTCCACGGCTTCCGTAAGCAAGGTCACTTGGGATGGTAAGCTCCCACTTTCCACCTGGCTTCATCATTTTAAGCGCTTCAGTCCAGCCAGCAATCACACCACCAACTGGGAATACAGCTGGCTCATTACGCTTGTAAGAGCTGTCGAACTCAGTTCCGTCGATAAGAGTGCCACGGTAGTGGACTTTTACACGGGAATCATCTTTTGGAGAGTCGCCTTTTCCTTCAGCGATCACCTTGTATTGAAGCCCACTCTTAGTGGCTTTAACACCCTTCTTTTTCTTGTTATCTTCTAGGTATTTAGCGCCAAGCTCTTTGTTCTTCTCAGCTTGTTCTGCCATTTTTTTCTGCATGTCTTCTTGCAGCTTTGTTAATGCCGTTTGGATTTCTTGGTCAGATAAGCGGCTAGGACGACCTTCTAGAACACCCTTGATAGAGTCAGCCATTACGTCAACGTTTACGTCAACCCCTTGACTTTTAAGGCCTCTACCAATTTGTTGGCCAATGCCGTAGCTTGCTTTGTCAGCGTCTGATTTTAGAGGTGCAGGCTTGCCATCAGCAAAAACTTGGCTAGAAGTTCCTAGAACAGCTGCGCTTACCAAAATTGCTTTAATTTTTTGACTCATCGTCTGTAATCCTAGCGATTAGGGTTTAGTTTGAAGTTAGCACAGTAGCCAATTGCTCAATGTCAGGCGATCTGTACCAAAACAGGACTCCCAAATCTAAAATGAATTAGCTGCAATGACAAGTTTTATGGGACTTTGTGCTCTTGGCAAGATCTTGAAGAAATTGAGTAATATTTCAGTAATGTAAAATTTGCCCTCAAGAGAGTTGAACACCGCCAGAAATAACTCTTTGAGTTTAGGCATTTAAGCGACGGTAAGATTTGAATATGAAAATCCTTCTCATTTTCATTGAATTTTGACCGATAAAAAAATACAATAAGGGAGCAGGTAAAGGAGCCTTCTCATGTTCGTATGTTTGTGCAATGCAGTCTCAGATAAACAAATAAAAAAAGCCATTTCCGACGGTGCTTCAAGTGTTGAAGAGGTGCAGCAGGTTTCCAATGCTGGAAAAAACTGTGGTACCTGTATTTATGCTGTTCAAGAGATAATCGACCGAGAAGTCGGTGATAAGAAAGAGAATTCGAAGCCGGAGCCAAAGCTTGGCTCATCTGTCAAGGAGCTTTGATCCACCCTCACGAAGCATGAGTGTTTCGGTGGACTCCACAGATAATCTAACCATGCATTTGCTGAGTTAGGTAGTTTTCGTAACCCATCTCGTTGATCATGCCTAGTTGTGCTTCAATCCAATCTAAATGATCTTCTTCGCTCACGAGGATGCTTTCAAGTAGCTCCCGAGATGCGTGATCATGAGCTTTGTAGCAAGCCTCAATAGCTGGTCTGATGCGAGCGATCGCTTGCTCTTCAAGTTTAAGGTCAGACTCTAACTGCTCCTTGATATTCTCTCCAATATTCAGTTTGCCTAGTTCCTGAAGGTTTGGAACCCCCTCCAAGAGAAGAATACGGTCCGTTAGGCTGCTTGCGTGCTTCATCTCGTCGATAGACTCGGCATACATTTTACTTGCGATTTTTTTGTAACCCCAATTTTTGCACATGCGAGCATGTAAAAAATATTGGTTAATCGCAGTGAGCTCCCCTAATAAAACTTCGTTGAGAAGTTTAATGACGCTAGGATCACCTTTCATATGTTCGCCCCTTGAATTTCGTTTATGATTTAGAGAGAAGTTCTTGAGAAGAAATAAAAAAGCTATTGTTTGTGAGCTTTCCTTTCTTCAAACAAAGTATCCAGAGGGTCGCTTTACACAAATAAGCTTCTTCTCTACTTAATGGCTTAAATTGAGACTGAGAAACTTTATCATGTAAGTTTTCTAGAAACTTCCTTCCTGGCTCCGATTTATATAACCATGCTTCCCAGTCTTCTGCAAGGCGAATTGGCTCCAGGGGAAGGGACCCAACGATGGGAAATAAATAGAATTCTGTGCCTTGGTTATTTCCAATAACCATCACCCCATTTTCTTCTAAAAGATTTTTGATCCCACCAATTTGCTTAATAGGAGCTAGCTTTTTTGAGTAAATAAAATTATGCCAGTTGGTTTTTCTCCAGTTTGAGTTGAAGATAGATTTCAAGCTCAACAAAGAGTTCATAGCTTTTTTGAGTTCGGTGTTAATGGATCCATCGAATAAGGACTTTAAAAGGTCTAGTTTATGCTCTTCAATTTCGAAGCCTTGCCTTGACGAAGTCACGGAAAAAACATCGGCAATAGCGCCTAGAAGTTGGTTAGCTTCTTTTTTGTCAACAATTGGGCCAAATGCATAAAGGGTTTTCTCATGTATGCTTCCCACCTTTACATGCACTTTTCCATCCTCTAATTGAATGAAGCAAATTGCATAAATTGTGCGCATATGCCAGTTGTATGCTTCTACCCTGACCTTGTGCTCAGCATGGTACTTTGCTTCAGCAAGCATAGACATATAGATGTGAGGGTGCGTTTCAAATTCTAAGCGGTAAGCCTTAAGCAGGGTTCGTAGTAACTGCTTTGGGAGGGCGCTTAACTGCTGTAAAGAGTTAAATTCTCTCGAACAATTATAAGCACTTGTGAAAAATAGCTTCGAGCCTTCTCTATTGTAAAATCGTAGGACACCAGATTCTGAGGGAATGTTTTTCGTGTTTTTTTTCTCAATACCCCATCCTAAGCGTATGCCAGATTCTAAATCACCTTGAAACCGAATGGCGTCAATAATATGGCTTATACCCGCTTTTTCGAGCCTGACCAAAAGCTCTGCGAACAAGTCTCTGGTCAAATATGAGTCTGCTTCCGCACGGTGTGCTTCCCCAAGTCCCAGTTCGAGAAACTTTGCAAGGCCTTGCAAGGATTTGTCCTTCGATTCCGGAATGAGTTTTTCCGTTAGCAAATGAGTGCAAAGGAAAAAGTTGCGCAGATCATGCCCGCAGGCTTTCATGGCAAAATAGCGAAGGAATTTTAGGTCTCCAATGGTGTTATGGCTCACCAAAATATCTTCACCTACGAAATCTAGTAGGCCAGGCATGACCTCTCGAATCACTGGTGCTTTGCGAACCATCTTATTGTTAATTCCCGTCATGCGCCTAACAATCGGAGGGATTGCAACTTTTGGGTTAACCATCGAGTAGAACTTATCGAGAACTTCCCCATTTTTGTATTTAATAGCGCAAATCTCGGTGATGCCGTTTTTCTCGGGGTTTCCACCGGTGGTCTCAATATCAAATACGATGTAGGTGGCATCCTTCAGCAGCTGTTCTACCTTAGAGCGCAAAACTTTTAGATCTTTTTCAATCGGGATGATTTCAGCCTCGTATTTGTGAGATTTACCAGATTTTGATCCTTTTTTGCTCTTGGGGTTCTGCTGAGGCTCTTTTTGATTTTTAACCACTAAGTGCAACCTTTCTTCTATTCAGCTAATTACTGCAGTGGTAGTCGCTTTTTGTTCATGTTTCCAAGCCGCAACGACTTTGGACTTTAATGTTGTTAACAGAATGGAAGCCAATCACATTTAGCCTCAATATCTGTTTCTTTATTTACCCATAGGACCCAGGCTCAATCCAGAAAAAGTGGGCTGCTTAGCCAGGCTCTATTTTGCCCGCATTTTTAAACCCAAACAAGTGGGTTGGCCTATTAGAAGCCATAGCGAGGAGCTTGCTTACAGGTGTATCACAGACCAAGGCTGTCTTGTAAAGCAGGGGTCGAAAGAATCCGATAGGCTCTATTCCTGAGCAACCCCTTGTGTTTGCCTTGGTTTTCTCTCCCTTGGCTTTAGGAGCATAAGCTCTTGCAAGGTTGTCGATTAGCTCGCTAGCTGTATAAGCTCTTAGTATTTCTACCTCTTTCTGGCCGCGAACTGGTCGGCTCACCTTTAAAAAGGCACCATTTACAGCATAATTTTCGGTAGGAAAGAGCAGGATGGACATCCAAGCAGATTCGCTATCCCTCATCTCGCTGCAGATTCGGTAGCTGGCGGGCGTTTTATCATGTTCGGAATTCGTGTGCAAGTTACTTGCGCGCACATCAATCCGATTTTGGTGTTTTGAGGGGGAGGCTAGATGCTCCTGCCTGGTTGGCGGTATCGGTAAGCATAGACTTTCTGGGGAGATGCTCTCTAAGCTTTCACCTTCAAGATTTACATTTCCAATGCTTAGCATCGATCTTCCTTGAATCATTCTAGCCAAAGGGCGATGATTTCTAGCAAGCCGTTATTTTGGCTGAACTATTCCCAATTGTTTAAGCCATTTCACATGCTTTATCCCACGAAATTCAAAAATGCTCCATTGTGAACTTGGGTTTCTTATGGGATGCTATAAATAGAAAAGTCTCACATAGTCACGGCAAAATCAAAAAGGCGCGGTATTAGTATGGCGGGTAGCACAAGCATGAAGAATCCTGTGTCCGAATCTCAAGGAGCTTTGAAATCCATACTGGTCGTTGACGATGAGCCATTGATTAGAGAAATACTGCAGCGACAGCTTAAAAAAGAAGGCTTTGTGGTTGCAAGCTGTGAAAATGGTAAAGAGGCGCTTGCGTCTTTCAAAGAGTCAGAGCCAAGCATCATCCTCAGTGATATTCGCATGCCAAATGGTGATGGCATGTTTCTGCTTGATGAAATCATGAAGATTAAAACAGATTTCCCATTTTTATTGATGACTGGGTTTACCGATGTGCCTAGTTACGATGTGTATCATAAGGGAGCCTCAGCTCTTATTAAAAAGCCTTTTGACCTCGACGCTATTGTAGAAAAAGTTAAAGCAAACTTGGTTCCCAACAAACAACGATGGGCTGAAGAATTTTCCGGAGCAAAGGCTGATCTCAAACTAGACTTTGAGTCTTTGGACGGCGCCATTAAAGATAAAAGCCTCAGCTGGGGCCGCGGCGGGTTTAGCTTTAGTAAAAACCTTCCCCTGCATGCTGGTGATGAGGTGGAGTTTACCCTTAACTTCGAGAGCGGAGATGTGAGCCAAATCAAGGGCCTTGGGGTGATTCGTTGGAATTTGGACTCGGAAATAAAGGGTCACCAAAAAGTTGGAATCGAAATCTCTGGCCTTGAATCAGCAAGCCTCGACCTAGTCCTTAAGCTGGTTGAGGAGCATGGTAAGGCATCCTTTATCCCAGCCCGCGCCTCTGTTTAAACTCTTCGTTATACCCCCTGAATTGCTGAACTGTCGTATCGGGGTGCAATGCGGGCTTTCTGGTTAGCAAGAAAAAGGCAGCTCCCCAACCTTCCGAGGCTGAGCGATGCACACGCGATCACTGCGCCAGGGAACCAGTCAAAATAGACACCAATCGACATGCCAAGCACGATGATTGAGCACTCGATACCGACAGCATAGGTGATCAAAATATTATTGCGGGTGTTGATGGCCATGGCCCTCTGCCAGCATAGAATGATGGTAAGAGCCGGCACAAAGGTCATGATCCTTAGAGGGGTGCGAGCAAAAGCGCTCAACTCAGGGCTGAGCCCAGAGAGGACTTCAAACCAAAAGTCCGCAATGGGAGTAAAGACGATGAATACGAGGATAAAGGTAAAAATTGCTGCCAACGAATACGAAAAACTCCTAAGGGCTGGGTAACCTTCAAAGTTCTCCCCAATAAGCGCGATGACCACCTCTTGGTATGATAAGCCCACACACTTGAAGATAAAGATGAAGGAATTGATCACCGGTAGAACAGCCAGAGACTCTAAGGGGCTACGGCACATACCAACAAAAAAGGTGACAAAGGGCTGGACTGCTAATCCAATAAAAGATGTCAAGGCAAGTGGGTAGCAAAACCTAAGGATAAATGGATAGCTGAGGACATAGTCGGGAGCTTGATCTTGGGGGTAGGTCATGAGCGCCCTAACGATAGGCCGAGAGGCGAAAAATACAAAGATACACTCACTGACCACACCTGCTGACAGAGCTATGGCTCCCGCACTGACACCTGGAAGCTCATTCAAATAATAGGCCGTGTAGCAACTGGTAAACATAAACACCAAGCGAATCATAGTGCCCCAAGCCACCTTGCGCGTTTGTTTATACTTGATCAGGATTCCCTGATAAAACCTGCGGTAACCAATGGCAATAGGCCAGGGCAGGAGCAGCAATAAGGCATCATAAGTCAGGGCTTCGACCTTTCTTGGTACTTCTAAAAGGCTTATCACGTGCTCAAACGCGGGGGTGAACAAGACGAGCAGGTTGATTGCAAGGACCGTCCAGTTGAGTACCCTGGTGAAGGTTAGCATCTTGAGGTAGCTAGCTGGATTTTTCACCAATGCGACCGTTGCTGACATCAGCATAATGACGGGAGCCTCAAAAATAAGGGCAAAGGCAAAGGCAATCCCGTAGGATGCTAGGTTGATTTTTGGCTCTGCCATCCTAGCAATGATTGCAGCGATGATAGGACCCTCAGCTGCCATGAGTAGCCAAGTCATAGCGAGGGGTGACCAAAAGCGAAGGATACTTTTATGGGTGGTGTGCATCTGTGAGCTCACAAGCTTCCTTTCCTACGACAGTTTGACCTATCACTCAATTCTTACAGGAAAACGGAATGCTTGGGAGCAGTCTTTTTGCTTTTTTGGGGATTTAGTAGACTAGGTAGGGGTGATCGCCTGTGATCCGCCATTCATAGGCCTGGATACAGTTGCTCAATAGCATTGCAATGGTCATCGGCCCGACCCCACCAGGGACAGGGGTGATATGGGAAGCGATAGGCTCCACCTCATCAAAGGCCAAGTCACCTACGAGCTTTCCCCCTTCATTTCGGTGGATGCCCACATCGATCAAAACAGCTTCAGGCTTGACCCAGTCCTTTTTGACCAACTCAGGAACCCCGGCAGCAGCGACGATGATGTCAGCCTCACGGGCAAGGGCCCTGGCATTTGTGGTGCGGCTATGAATATTGGTGACGGTCGCATTGGCATGGCCTAGGAGGCGTACCATGGGTGAGCCCACCAGAATACTGCGGCCAATGACTGCAGCTTGCTTTCCTGATAGGTCAATGCCTGTGGTCTCAAGGAGCTTCATGACCCCTAAGGGTGTGCATGGCCTGTGTCCTGCTAGGCCAAGAGATAAGAGCCCCTGGTTTTTTGCACCAAGGCCGTCCACATCTTTGATGGGTGAGATTCTGCCAATGATCCGCAGTTTATCGATTTGTTTAGGTAAGGGTAGCTGGACCAGAATCCCATCAACCTCAGGGTCGTTGTTTAGCTGGTCTATCAAGGAGACCAATTCTGATTCGGAGGTTTCTTTGGGTAGACGGTGAGTCTCGGTCTTCATACCGATTTGCTTACAGGCTTTTTCTTTAAAATTAACGTAAATGCCACTTGCTGGATCGTCACCGACCAGCACCACACTGAGTGCAGGAGGGCGTGCGCCACTTGCAAGATGTTGTTCAACTTTTGATTTTAAATCGAGCCGTATATCAGCTGCGATGGCCTTTCCATCGATAAGCTGTGCCATAACCCACCCCCAATAAGCTTAAGTTTATCGCTTCATCCACCTTCGCGGCTTCGCGAAGCCTCCTCGTTTATGGGGAGGTTTAACAAACTTACCGGAGAAAGGAGAGAGAAATTAGCTCTTCCCTTAGGTGCTACGGTGGATTTCACTGATTGCTGTGCAAGCAGTGGTCAAGGATTTGACTAGATTAACATCTGGGCTATAGTTATCGCCATAAGAATCTCCACAAAATCCGAGCTTTGGCGACTGGAACTTTGACTCCTCGGCAAGCTTTTCAACAATCTTTCGCTCGCTTAGATACGCCGAATGTGACCAAGCTATAGGCACTAAGGCAATGTGCTCACGGGTGGATTTGAGGTCTTCTCTCACTGCCTCAAGCTTTTTACGGGCCCTTTTAAGGCGCTTAATGGCTTTAACGACCGCAGGAGCGTTGAGGGTGGTTTCAAAATCAATGGTTGCCTGGTAGCACAGGCTGGTGTCAGACACCTTAAGCACCTGGACCTCCTCTGCAGGGATGTAAACCAAGTCAGGAAGGTTCTGGATGGACTCATGCTTCGTAGAAAGGGTGACAATACTCGTAGGCTTGGACTTCATGGCAAGCTGCAAGACTGGGATCGGGCAGTCCTTGCGGTCGAGCCACTCAACTGCATGCCAGGGGGCCTGGGCCACCATAAGGGCTTTGGCTGAGAATAAACCCTTCTCTGTAAGCACTCGCCATGAGTTCTCTTCATAAGCAGCCTCGATGATCCTGCATGAGAAGTGACTTTCCAAGCGGTCTTCCAAGGATGGAAAACTAAGCAACTCACTGAGAAGGTCCTCCCACGGACCGCTGTAGAGACCCGACTCAAAGTATTCAAGGCGCTCTTGGATTGCTAGGGGTGATGACTTCCAAATATCGGACATGCCGCAAAAGGTGCTAAGGTGGCGCAGGGCGATCACAGCAGGATTTTTCTTGCCATCCTTCCATGCTTTGGAGAAGGATACCTCTGATTTTTCGTTTTCTTTACTGGCGCTTAGGATAGACTCAACCTTAGGCCACTCTTTCACTGCAGCATTGCCGGCTAGAGCTTTCGCTCCCTTGGCATTGAAGCAGTCTGCAAGCTCAATGTCTTGAAACTTCCCAGCAGCAAGGATGGAGCCCGTTGCCAGCTTATGCTCGTATGCAGATTCAGGCATGCTGAGGTCAGGCTCCAAGGAGTAGCTGTGCTCGATGAAGTTAAGGACTTTCTTTGAAACAAAGTTTAAACCGTAGCCCCAGTCATCCTCACCCTTTGGGCTCATGGCTCGGCCTCCTGGGCGAGGAGCCTTATCAAGGAGGAGGACTTTTGCATCTGGCAAAGATTGGCAAAGCCTGTTTGCTGCTAAGATGCCGGTTACCCCGGCCCCTGCTACGATGATATCAAAGGATTGCTCCTGATCTGCGCTAGTATCCATAAAGTTGAAATGCCTCTTGGAATGTGACTGTCTTGCTCATTTTTAGAAGCCCTTACCTTTGATTGTAAGCTGCCTTTGCTAGCCAAGGCTAATCTTCAAAAAATCCAAGCTATTGTCATAGTTTCAGCCGTGTTAAATTTCCAATAGTTTTCGATGTTATTCTAGTAAAATCTGGATTTGGTGTGTAAGTTTCAAAAGGCCGGCATACCATAATGACCGGGTATTTTAGCTGGTTCGGGAGACATTTCCTATTTTAAGGCAGCCTAAGGGAGTTTGTGTGTAAGCTCGTAAGTGTGCCGAAGCAATCCATGATAATACTGCATTCATTCAGATAGTGGAGTAAGGAGTATGCGTGTTCCAAACGCTGGAACGGTTCTAAAGGCGCAGGGACTGGTTAAAAAGTTCGCTCAGCTACTTGCGGTCGATCAAGTAAGCCTAGAGGTGAGCAAGGGGGAGTGCTTTGCGCTGCTTGGCCCCAATGGTGCTGGGAAAACCACCACCTGTGAGATGCTTGAGGGCCTGACGTCCCCTGATACAGGAGACATTGAGATCTGTGGCTTAAAGTTCCCTAAGCAAAGAGGGGATATTTTGAAGCTCATAGGGGTGGCGCTGCAAGAAACCAACCTCTACAAAAAATACACCGTCAAAGAAACCTTGGAGCTGTTCTCAAGCTTCTACCCCAAGACTCTGTCGATCCCTGGGTTAGTTGCAAAACTAAAGCTTGAAGACAAGCTTGATACCCGCTTAGAGCACCTGTCTGGTGGGCAAAAGCAGCGCGTATACCTTGGTTGTGCGCTTGTGCATAACCCGGACCTGCTCTTCCTTGATGAGCCCACTTCTGGACTTGACCCGCAGGCAAGGCGCTATCTCTGGGAGCTGCTACGGGAAGTCAAGGCAGATGGACGAAGCATTTTTCTCACCACCCACTACATGGAAGAGGCTCAAGAGCTGGCTGATCGTATTGCGATCATGGACCATGGCAAAATCATTGCGATGGGGACTCTTCAGGAGCTGGTAAGCACCCACTGTCAGGGTGACTTCCTTGAGTTTCAGTGTGCTGAGTCTGAGCTAGAATCCCTGCAAAACAGCCTTTCCTGGCTAAAGACCGCTAAAAAGCTTCCAACTGGTGAGGGCTTTGAGGTCAATGTGGATAATGCCACCACCAAGACCAGAGAGTTTATGCGGGAAGTGGATGCCCTTGGGGTTAATTTAGGCCACTTTTCCATCAGGCAGAGTACCCTTGAGGATGTGTTTTTAAAACTAACAGGCAGGAATATACGCGATGATTAATAAGAGCCTCGTTGAGATGGTAAAGGGTCGGTGGAGAGAGTTTAAGCGAGAGCCATCGGCCATGTTTTTTGTGGTGTTTATGCCGATCCTGTGGATGCTCATCCTTGGCTTAGCCTTCTCTGATTCCAAGCAAGAGCGCTACAGCATAGGCCTTAAAAATGGCTCGCACGCTGAGGAGAGTCAGGTCTTTGACTACCTTGCTAAGCAGTCGCAGCTCAAGGTTTTTGAAGGTGATGAGGCTGAGCTTGCCACTAAGCTAAAGCGTGGTGAGGTTTTGCTGATGCTAGAGCTTGATGCCAAAGGCCAGGCTGTCATGCACTTTGATCCCAGCAACCCTGAGGCTGCAAGAGCCCATGATGCTAGCCATCACCTGATCCAAGAATACTATGGGCGCACGGACCCTAGGCCTACCATAGCCAATCACGTGAAGGCAGTTGGAAGCCGGTACATAGACTTTTTGATTCCAGGGCTTTTAGCTTTGAGTTTGTTTACCTCAAGCTTGTTTGGCACGGGGATGACCATTGTGGCAAATCGCCGCGAAAACCTACTCAAACGGTATATGGCAACTCCCATGAATCCTTATGAGTACATTGTCTCCCATATCATCGGTCGTTACTTTATCTTTGCCGTTGAGTTTTGCTGCATCCTAGGGGCTGGCATGCTGATGTTCGGCTTTCAGGTGCAGGGCAACTGGCTCAGCTTAATCACAGTTGGCCTCCTTGGAACTGCAAGCTTCACCTCTCTTGGCATCCTGTGCGGTTCTCGGACTGCCAACACCTCTACCTACAATGGGATTAATAACCTTTTAACCCTACCTATGATGATGCTTTCGGGGGTATGGTTTTCACGGGCTCACTTCCCTGACTGGCTTGCTTCTATCGTGGAGTTTTTGCCCCTCACTGCTTGTGTGGATGCTATTAGAAGGGTTGCTCTTGAAGGGGTTGGCTTAGCAAGCCTGGGCTTTGAGCTGGGCATATTAGCGTTTTATACGGTAGCATGCACCGTCTTCGCTAAGATGAGTTTTAAGTGGTACTAGTCCCGTAACGTCACCTTTCACCTTCGCCAAGGCTTCGGTGAACAAGCACAGTCACCTCGGCCGTAGTGGAGAGGTCTCCCCCAAGCAATTTATTAAGGAGCCCAAATCCGAAAAAGCTAAGGACACACTTTTTTCGTACCACGATATGCGCGTAAAATTGCGCAAGACGTGGGCAGGAGTGCATTGGTGCGTCTAAATCATGAGCAAAACCTCCT
>JABSRF010000190.1 GCA_013215275.1 Oligoflexales bacterium
TTCGAGTTTGAAAGGGAAGCAGTTAATGAGAGTTCCATTTTTAATTATGGTTTTATTATCTCGATCACCTATGAGAAGCATCTATCTCTTTTTCTTAACCATTTCGTAGTTTTCTAATGCTTTTTCTCTTGCTTCTCTGTGGTCGACCACTGGATAGGGATAGGTTTCACCAAGCTCTATCCCTGCTTTTATGAGCTCCGATTCAGGGGCTTCCCAAGGTTTGTAAATCCATTTAGGGGGGAGTTTGCTTAGCTCTGGACACCAATGTGCAGCATATAAACCCTTAGGATCAAACTTTTCTCCTTGAGTGATAGGGTTGAAAATCCTAAAGAAGGGTGCAGCATCAGCCCCACAACCTGCTGTCCATTGCCACCCCTGGGTGTTGCTCGCTAGGTCAGCATCCACCAAGGTGTCCCAAAACCAAGCAGCGCCTTTTTGCCAGCTGATTCCCAGGTGTTTGATTAGGAAAGAAGCTGTGATCATACGCACCCGGTTGTGCATCCATCCTGTACGCCATAGTTGGCGCATGCCCGCATCAACGATAGGGTATCCAGTTTGACCCTTTGCCCAAGCTTTGAAAAAATCCTCGTCTTTCTGATACGGGAATTTTTCGAAATCAGCATTGAGTGGTTTTTTAGTGGTATGGGGGAAATGCAAGAGTAGGTGATACGAGAACTCTCGCCACAAGATTTCTTTGCAGTATTGGATGATATTCTTATCTCCAAGGCTTGAGATGGGTCCGTACTTACTGACAACCATCTGTAATACCCTTTGAGGGTGTATCTCACCAAAGTGCAAATGGGGGCTTAATTTTGAGGTTCCATCGATGTTTGGCTGGTCCCTGAGGTCATTATAGCGACTCAGACCATCTTCAATAAAGCTCCTTACTTTTTCTTGGGCCCGATCCTCTCCTACTTGCCAATGCTCTGGGAACTCAGCATCCCAGTTTATGGTGGGCAAGAGTTCGAGCTGCTCTAAACTTAGCGAGTGCTCCAACGCTTTGGGGGGAAGAGGGGGAATCTTTTTAGGTCGGTCAAGAACCTTCAGTTCATACTTCTTAATAAAGTTGCGCCAAAAAGCAGTGTACACCTTGTAGGGAGTCCCATCATCTTTTAGTAAAAACTCTTTTTCACAGAGTAGGCTACCTTTGCATCCGATGGTTTCAAGTTGCATTTTATTAGCTTTTGCAATGAGCTTTCCCACCATGTCAGCATCGTAGGGGTTGTAACTGCGGTTCCATAGGATGGCTTCAGCATTGTAGTCCTTTGCCAGTTGGAGTAAAACCTCTTCGGGCCTTCCTTTGACAAGGAGGAGTTCTGAGCCAAGCTTACGAAGCCTTTTTTTATAAGCATCGATCGTGTGATGAAGCCACCACTTACTTGCTCCACCTCTATTAAAAGGGGTCTGCGACTCACTTGCTACATAAACAGGAAGTAGCTGCTCATACTCAGTCCCCTGGCAAAGTGCCTCGTTGTCATCGAAACGAAAGTCATTGCGGACCCACAAGATTGCGGTTTTTGGCTTAGTCACTTATTTAGATCTCCATACTAATGCTTTAACTTCAGCTTTGCTCTTCGGTGCTCTTGTTGATAAATTCCTCTGCAGCTCCAAGGATTCTTTTCTTTTTATCTTCAGACATTTTGTCAAACATGCGTACCATCATGGCCATCCGAGGGTTGGAGGCGAAAAAATCCCGATTTTTGTTGACAAATCGCCAATACAAGCCGTCAAGCACTTCGCACCAAGGGCCTTTTTTATAGTCGCTCATTTTAAGGACGTAATTTGAACCACAAATATACGGCTTGGTTGCAAATATTCCACCTTCACTCATAAGGCCCATGCCATAAACATTGGCCTGCATAACCCAGTCCGCGGAATCGATGTACATATCCATGAACCATCGATAAACCTCGGTTGGCTTAGCCTCTATCAGGTTAAAAATATTTGCCATCAGCATTAGCCGTTCAATATGATGTGCGTATCCGTATTTGAGGGACTTGTTGATGACTGAATCGATCGGTGCTAAGCCTGTGGTCGCATCCCACCAACAAGCCTTGAGTGTCCTGTTATGATTCCAATAGTTTTCTTGCTCCATCTTGTCGCTGAAGTTTTCGTAAATGCCTCTAACAAACTCTCTCCAGCCAAAGACTTGACGTATGAAGCCCTCTATGGAAGCCAAATGGTTCTGCTTTTTTAATAGTTTTGGCACCCGAGACATGATGTCAGCAGGAGTGATTAAGCCCATGTTTAAACCAGGGCTCAATAGCGAATGGAACAGAAATGGATATCTGTCGGTCATGGCATCTTGGTAAGGCCCAAAGTTTGGGAGGAGCTTCGACAGGAAATGATCCAGTTTTTGCAAGTATGCTTCTCTTGTATAATCCCACCGATAGTATGATAAATCTCCAGGGTGTTTAGGAAAGTTTTCTTCGACAACGGTTTTAACAGAGTCGATCAGCTGGTCAGAAGCCTTTTGATTGCGACTTGGAATCTTGACATCCTTTGGCAGCTTTTTTCGGTTTTCGCTATCAAAGGAAAACTTGCCACCTATTGGCTTACCTTCTTCCATGAGTAAGTCTAATGTGCGCCGTACCTGTTCGTAGAAACTTTTCATGAATGGCTTTTTTGTGCCTGTAAGGTACTTTTTAAATTCCTCATGGGACACAACAAACTTAGGGGATGGATGCTCGGTAGGAGGAATGTGTTTAAACTTTTTCAAAAATTCATATCTAAAAGGCTTATCGTCGATCTCGAAATAATGGATAGCATCTGTATCCAAGTCATTGAGCGTTTTTTCAAACTTTTCCAAAAAGGTGCCCGGAGATAGCTCGTAGTAAACCACCTCAAAACCATTGTTTTTTAGCATCTCAGCGTAGGCTCGCATTGCCGAAAAAAATAAACAGATCTTCTGTTTGTGATGTTTGGTGGTGGTGCATAAGCCATAATCCTCTGCAATAAATACTTTTTTTGCCCCCGTTTCTTTTATGAATTCTAGGGGGAAAAGTTGGTCACCTAGGATCAAGAGGAGAGAATTATTTTGTTTTGTCTTCCGAACCATACTTCTATCTTCTTCATGGTTAAGATGGCGAAGGATTATTGTTTACACATGTGTAAACAATAATTAGAGTACTCTAGGAAGGCTTGCAAGTAAAATCATTCTGGTGTTTTCATGGACTCTCAAAATCAAAAAGAAATTAAAGAGCTTGCTATCGCGGTGGGCCAGTTCATTGAGTGGTGGGGATTCCGCAATATTGATGGCCGTATATGGGCGGTTATTTTTCTCTCCACTAAGGCAGTTTCAGCCGCAGACCTCATAAGCTGTCTTGGGGTTTCAAAGTCTTTGGTTAGTCGAGGTATTAACGAGCTTTTGGAACACAAATTGATTGTCAAGGAAGCCCAGATTGAGCATGGAACTCATACGTATCGCTGTTGTGATGATGTGGGGGCAGTGGTCCGTAAAGTTCTTGTCAATCGTGAGCTTAAAATGCTCGACGAGGTGCTTGCGAAAATAGAGCCTTTGAGTCATGAGAATAACCTTCAGGAAGAAAAGGCTTTCATTGCGGTCGACCCCAAAAAACTCATGGAATTGAAGCAGTTGACCTACCGAAGCAAGCTCGTACTGGACGTGTTATTGGCAACCAAATTCAAGACCTTAAAGGAGTGGGGGCGGGTGCTTAAGTGTGCTCACATGTTTCTAAAGAAAAACTTGTGAGTTCCGCTGTAAGAGCTCAGGATGCTTATGCTTCGTTTTTTTCTTTGATTGCTTTTTGAATGCAGACGGTTAGCTCATCAAGGTTGAATGGTTTTCGGAGGATCATGGCACCCTCTGGAATCTTTCCTTTGAATGAGTCAATGTATGCGGAGGCGATCAGGATTGGTATGTTGGTGCTAAGGCTGTATTCTGCAAGCTCTATTCCGTTACCTTTGGGCATCATCAAATCGGTCAAAACCAGGTCTATGTGGATTTCTTTGTTTTTCAACATCTCGATCACTTCATGTCCGCCGTCAGCCGTAGAAACTGTGTACCCTTCAATCTCAAGCTTATAGGCATAAATATCCCTCAAATCAGGTTCATCATCAACAATGAGCACAGAGATGTTCTTTCGCTTATCACTTGCTTCACTCACAGTGGCCCCCAAATATTTTGGTACAGACGAGATCCCCCTTAAAAACAGAGCTCCTTTTATTGTATCATGGGTTTCCTGCGGTTTAAGAAGGGTCTAGCCATCATATTAAGTTGATTATTTTCGGAGTCTTACAAGAAAAGACCAGGAAAAACACAAATATAGATGCAATCCAAGCTTACTTGGGTTATGTTATGGAACTGTTTTACCTGCCAAAAGCGCGGGCAATTCTTATGATCACTTACTTAACCTATCGTTATTTAAGTAGAAAATTAAAAGGAAGAATATTTCATGGCACGCTACACAGGCCCAAGATTAAAGTTAATGCGTTCAGTAGGCCTCCAATTACCTGGACTGTCTCGTAAGAGTATCGAACGCAAGCCTAATCCTCCAGGAATGAAGGAAGGCCAGTTCCGCAGAAAGAAAAGTGATTTCGGTTTACACCTTGCAGAGAAGCAGAAGCTTCGCTTCAACTATGGAGTCACTGAAAAAGTTTTAAGAAAACTCGTAAGGGAAGCCTTCCGTTCACGTGAGCACTCTGGTTACAAGCTCCTTGAACTTCTGGAAAGCCGCCTTGATAGCGTTGTCTTCCGTGCTGGTATTGCACCAACAATCCCAGCTGCAAGACAGTTTATCCGCCATAACCATATCCATGTAAATGGAAAGAGAGTAAATATCCCTTCTTACAGGGTTACTCCAGGGGAAGAAATCACCTTGACTGAAAAAGGTGCAAAGATTCCTACGATCGTATCAAGTCTAGAGCAGCCTGCACTTGCAAGGCCAGCTTGGTTGTCTTTCGACAGCGATAAAACAGCTGCTAAGATGATCGCTACTCCAGACAGAGATTCTTTCCCTTTCCCAATCGAAGTTTCTTTGATTGTGGAATTCTACGCAAGAAGTGTTAAATAAGCTTACCTAAGCTTAGCACTTCGGTTAAAATCAAAGCCCAATTCTTCAGTCTGGAGGATTGGGTTTTGTTTTTTGTAGCTTTTTAAATTCAAAACCAGCTCTAGTCTGCTTGGGAGTTCTTTGGCATGGAGCCAAGTCATGAAAAACAATCATTATTAGAGCGTTTGGACGCGCTCAATAAAGATGAATTGCCCCTAAAATCCAAAGGCGAGATATTATCACAAAACACCTGTGCACTTGCCGCAGGAAAATGTGAGCATTGCCGTGGTTATGGAATCGTGTTTAGCCCTAAGGGATTTTATGCAAGCTCTGAGCTTTGCGGCTGCGTTTTGAAATGTAGGCAGTGCCAAGGTGCTGCCATGGATGTTAGCTCTGGAGCTGCTAGGCCTTGTCACAGCCCAAGCCCTACCGTCATGGTCAACCTGTTTAATCAGGCTAATATTCCCAGTCGTTATGCGCTTGCACGCTTAGAAAACTTCAAAAACTTCACCGGAAATGGTGAAGCCATGATAAGTCAGGTGAAAAGTTGGCTTCAGCTTATTGGTAAGGGTGAAAACCTTAACCAGCAAAAAGGCATTATCGTCGAGGGGGGCGTGGGTGTTGGTAAAACATACCTCCTGACCTCAATTGCGAAGCATCTTATTTTTAAAGGCTTATCCGTTAAGTTCGTAGACTTCTTTCAATTGATTACCGAGATCAAAGCAAAGTATAGTTTAAAGCAAGATGTGGACGAAAGTATCTTAAACCCCTTGCTGAAAGTAGATGTTCTGATCATTGATGAGCTAGGAAAAGGCCGAAGGACCAATTTCGAACAGACTATCATAGACCAGTTAGTCATGGGCAGGTACAACCAGCAAAAGTTGATCATTGCCTCGACGAACTGTTCTTTGAAAAACGTCATTACCAATATAGACCCTAGTGATTTTCATAACTTTCCTACCTTAAAAGCAGCGGTTGGCGAACGTATATACTCACGTTTGTCCGAAACATGTCGCTTTTGGGAGTTAACAGGAAATGATTATCGGTACCGGAAGGGGTAAGGCTTCGTGCAGTGCTTTATAAAGCAGTTAAAACGCAATTTTAGTGACAACCTGATTGGGCTTAAGCTGAAAGATGGAAAGGCAGAGCTTTGGTCGCGAGCGTTTTCCTGTTGTTACCAAAAGGACTTAAAATCCCTAACGAGTAATTGTGGCATCAGCCTATGTGATGCCTCAAAAAGATTAAGCAGAGTCAATTCACTTTTGCAGCAGTTTGGGAAAACATGGGAGCAAAAGTTTACTTTTTACGAAGAACGAAACTCCGTCTATGTCAGCAGTTTCGTGGACCAGTTGATTAAATCAGAAGGTACGATGAGTAAAGGCTTCGCTTTTAATTCCAATGCAGGCCTTCATAAACCAAGCCCCTCTATTTGGATCATGGCCATCGCTGCTATCTGGAGGTTTGGCATCGAAGCTCATGTGGTAACCCTTGGCAAAGCTAGCTCCGAGCAGATCCTTCCGAGGGTTCCCGATCATCAAATCGTTATGCTTGTTGAGCAGAATGATCCTTTGAGGTTTCCTCACGTTGCCTTTGACTTTTCAACCATTGTTAATTGGTGTGAGGGTGCCATGATCCCCATGTGGATCGATGTGCTACAAGAAGGTGAAAGGTTCCCAGCAAATGGGAGTAGCTCGGGATTTAATACGAAACAAGCCTTTACCCAGCGAATAGCACGCTATAAAAGCTCTCCACCTCTCAGTTGGATCGAACCAGATTGTCAATCTCGGTTGAAAAGTGTCTGCAACGACTTTGAACGGTTTTGCTAGGTATTAAAGTTTAAGGTGTTGCAGCGAGCATAAACAGGAATCAGCTCGATAGGACTTTCTCTTTCGATCCATTTACCTTGTGGAAGGTTTTGCTCCATTCCATTCCAAATATCTTGCCAACAGCCTGCAGGAAGATAAAGGCTGCGCATATGGCTTCCTTCTTCTAAAACAGACGCGATCAGCAAATTAGGCCCCAGCATAAACTCATTGTCTAGCTCGTAAGTTGTGGAATCCTCGGGGTAATGGAAAAACAGTGGTCTGACAACTGGGTAACCCTTTTCTGCAGGCTGCTTTATGAGGTTCATACGATAGGGTTTTACCTTTTTGTAGAGGTGAGTGTACTGGCTGATCAACTCAGCTGCCTTTGGAGAAGCCTCAGTGATTTGAAAATTGGTCTTCCCCCCTCCTCGTGACCTAAAGCCTTCATGAAACCTAAGCACGCTTGTAAAGGTATTGAGCTGCAACCAGCGAATAAAAAGCTCTCATAAGTGACCGATATTTTAGTTTCAATATTACAGCAGGTTACGCACTATCTAAG
The DNA here is from genome assembly GCA_013215275.1 of Oligoflexales bacterium. Classification (GTDB taxonomy): domain Bacteria; phylum Bdellovibrionota_B; class Oligoflexia; order Oligoflexales; family Bog-1112; genus JABSRF01. The sequence continues at coordinate 7,377 of JABSRF010000190.1, forward strand.
ACTTCCAGTGTTGACGGTC
>JABSRF010000191.1 GCA_013215275.1 Oligoflexales bacterium
GAGTGCGCAATCACAGGCCAGAACTGTACTAAAATTAACCATCAATGGGTAGGACATTTATTTGGAGTTACCTTAGCATTCTTACCAAAATGCTTCAGGCATGCTCCATAGGTGTAAGTCCCTTTGGGACCGAGAAATGCTACTTTCAATGAACTTTCTTCCTTACTTAAAAACCAGAAAACACCACACAAAGTGGTGACTATGCTGCTAGGATACCAAAACATTAAAAAAAATCGAAATTATGTGAAATATTAGGGCGTACAAAACCTGTTCAGCAAAGTGCTACTGCCTGATCTCGGACAGTTTTCCTCGGTCTTTGCCACCGTTCCGCCTAGAGGGTTTGACGATAGTGAGAAAGTGAGGAGCGAAGAAAGGTTCACCAAAGGTGAAATGTCACTCACAGAGTTTTCATCTAACCAAAGAAATTTAAGGGTTACCATCCCACTTAAAGGGGTAAGGTCTGAGATGTTGTTTTTGGATAGTACAACGGAATCTAAAAATTCTAGGTCTTTTAAAGGACTTAAATCCTCAATGTTGTTATCAGCTAGGTTGACCTTTCTTACAAAGTTTTTACCTTCAAAGGCACTGAGGTCTGAAATCTGATTTCCTGAAAAATCAACCTCATTTAAATAAGTGAAGTGAATCAAAGAAGTCAAATCGGATAGTTGGTTGTTACTGGCCTTCAAGACTGAAAGACTTCTCATTCTCAGAAGTGGGGATAGGTCTGTGATGTTGTTGTTGTCAATGTTCAACTCAAGGGTTCGCTCAAATGAGCTCAAGGGTCTCAAGTCAGATATCCCATATCCACTTAGGTCTAAGCGAATGTTTTTTTGAGACAAAACCTTATAAGACACCTTGCCACAGTCTGGTTCATTCAAGGCAAGTTTGACAGCAGCGACTGTCTTTTGCACCTCGATGTCTGCATTTTCATCGATGCAGTAGTCGAAGAACATCTTAGGAGGCGATACGAGGCTTGCCTTGTCCGAAGTGCTTTCCGTATACTCGTCACCACAACTTGCCAAGATGCCAAGAAATAAGTAGAGGGCAACATACCATGTTTTAGCCATAAACAGTCCTTATTCTGCCTTACACAGAGGGCTTTTCGGATAAAACAAACAAGATTTTAAGTAAATGCCAAATACTTTTATTTTATAATATTATCGAACACTTATATAAGCACGCTAACCACATGAACTCTCATGAAAAACACTACATACCTCTATCATGAGAAATTGTGCTTTTAAATTAAGCGGATAGCAAATCATACCAAAAAGTATGTACCTAATTTTAGACTTATCATTACAGATATTTGTAACATTTTTTAATTGGGCTTATCAAAATACCGATTCGGTTATTAAGGTATGTAGGTTCGAGTATCAATAATAAAAGAAAAGGTTGGGGTAATGTCAGCATTAGCAAAAGCAAGAAATTTAAGCGAGCATGAAGGCAGTTTAAACACCCACGAGATTAATGAAAGCCCAAGAAAGCATGTGTTGTGCGTGCATCCTCATTTCAAATTAGGGGAGATGATCCCCGAACTGGAAGAAAACTACGAGGTCACATACGCGTCTAATGGTTTCGAAGCATTACAGCATTATTACAAGAACAAAGGGAAGTTTGACGTAATATTAAGTGGAATTATTATGTCACAAATGGATGGCTTTTCTTTTGTCTCTCGTATTCGCAAGGTCACAAAGAAGACTGCTGTGTATATGATCATTGATAGTGATGACGTGGATTCTAAAACAAAATCGTTTTTCTCAGAACTAAATGTACGAGATTTCTTTTCAATCAATGCTCATTCAGCACTGAAAGAAAAGCTTAATTTAGGCAAGTAGACCGCACTCGCTTGGTTACGTAAATACGTCTTCCCAGATCCCCTTATGAAAACGCTGCCAGTCAGAAGGTCCTTCTGTCAAAAATAAAAGCACTCGCGAATTTTCATCCAAAGCCAGCTGGTCTTTGATTTCTTTACGATGATTTTCGTTATAAATCTTAAACAAAGTCCCCAAGCTTAATGCGCCAGCTTCACTTGCAGTCAATCGGGGGTCACCTTGCAGAGGAGTGTTTAAGACGCGCATCCCTAGGTAGGAGACCTTATCGCGGCAACTAATGAAGGCATAGGACTCGTCTCTCAGAATCGGCCAAGCTAACCGTGACGGTATCCCATTATTCAGACCTGCCATCACAGTTTCAATGGGGTTACTATCATCCATAAAGCTACTTGACTGACCATTTTGAAGCTCGTGAGAGCTATAGAAGCAGTCTGCAGCTCTAGGCTCAACGATCACAACAATAGGAGCATTTGCGCCAAAGCGATTACATAAGTAAGCTTGCAGCGAAGCTGCCATTGATCCAATTCCAGCCTGTAAAACTATGTGAGTCGGCCTTTGCTCTCCAAGCTGCTCATAGGCTTCACAGGCAAGGGTTAGGTAACCCTGCATGATATAGGTTATCAGTGACTCATCAGCCTCAACCGTCGTATTCTGCAGCAGTAGCCAGCCGTTCTTGCTTGCCTCTTCTTTCGCATGAACGATTGTCTGGTCGTAGCTTAACTCTAGAACCTCGACATCGCCGCCTACTTTGCGGATCCGCTCGATTTTTGACTCGCTTACACCTTGAGACAGATATACTTTTGCCTTGCAACCACACAGCTTAGCCAAATATGCGACTCCGTAACCATGGTTCGCATCTGAGGCAGCAACAATGACAAAATCTTTCATACTGCGTAAAAGCCACGCCATCCGGTCAAAGCTAATCGTATCGTTATTTTGCTTACCTTTGTAGGCAATCCATTTTGCTAAGCCATAACTTGCTCCTAAGGCATGGTAGGCATTTAAGTCGAAGCGCTTAGACTCATCCTTGATCCAGAGCTTTTCGATACCCAGGTAGGAAGCCAACTTGTCCATTTCATGAATGGGGGTTTCGCGGTAAATAGGCATGCTCTTATGAAAACTGAGCACTCTAGCAGCTTCCTTGGCAGAGAATAGGGGATATTTTCTGGGGGATTCCTTTTTTAGAGTGTTGCGCTGGAACAGTAAATCTGGGTTTTCAAGGGACATAGATCTTCCTTAGGGAAAGCGAAAAGTTTAAGCTGATAAAAACGTTATGATTGCTTTCGGGGCAATGTGCAATAAATTTTATGGATAAAAAGGCTGCGAGTGGCTTCTCTTCTCTTCGGAGAACCACTCTAAGGTGAAAATAAAAAGGGGATATAAATTTGGTGCTTAACAAAAAAATAAATAAGTTCGGAAGGTTAGGACACTTACAAAAACCTCTAAGGCCTTAGCTGCATTCAGTAGATTTCCAAATACTTAAGTGTCTTGTAATTTACTAATCGGAACTTTCAATATGTATTTAAGTTTTTTTTCTATACCAAGCAATTCATTAGAAAATTCCGCATACATTTTTTAGATAAAAAAACACCATAAAAATATCCCTATTATTTACCGCAACTTAGATAAATCAACGCCTTCTGCGGTTTGGTATCGTATAAGGCTCCACTTTGACGGCATTCATAACATAAGCAGCTGCACCATAGGTACTTTCCGTCTTTTTGACCTCTAAAACCCCTTCAATCCACAAAGGCCCTGAAAGCTCACGGATAGACCGCGCTTTGTCCAGGTGGACTAGTACAATCAAATTGGGAGGTGGGGCTGGAACGTGGATACATGCCATCTGATTGGGCACTAATAAAAAGTCTTCAACTCGACTTAGGCCATCGCTCAAAGGCACCGCAAAACCGGGGATCCGAACTAAATGGTTAACTGCCTTCTTCAAGTCATCTGGAATATTGAAATTTTTATAGTCCAGCGTCTGAAGCAATCTCCAGCCAACCACCTTAGCAATATTATCCCCGCTTTCGCCTGGTTTCAGCTGGATATGGGAGCTTTGATCGTTGCTAGATTCTTCAGACCGTGGGTTTAAGAAGCTAATGTTGGGGAAAAAGTAAGCAATCAATGCTGACATGAGGATAAGAATGGTTCCACCCACCAGAGCTGAGTTCCAGTAACTTTTTTTAGGCGCGTTCAATGTCAAGGGCTCCCGAAGATTAATGAATCATAGCACCTGCAAGTCTATGCAGAAGCTCATAACTGCATGTTAGAATACTGAGTATGACCACAAGGGCAAGGACAATAGGTCCGCCTGATACCTGATAAGGGCCTTTTAGTTTGAGTTTATAGCGAGCAACGAAAAGCATCCATGCAGGGATCAAGCCACTTACAAGGGCATCACCAAGGCCTCCCGATAGCTCCAGAGCAGCAAAAAAAGCCTTTTCAAGAAAAAAGAGGAATGCAAGGCTGGGAAGCACCGTCATAGCAGTGAGCTTAAATAGGCCCTGCTGGCTTTTGTCTATTTTCATTCCATCCGCCAAGAAATGAACGAGAGCCCAACCGACTCCAATCATAGAAGTGCTCAATGCTAGGAAACCAAAGACCTCCCCTAAACGGCCAACAAGAGGAGACTGCACCACCTCTTTTAAAAGCAGAGCGGCAGAGTGGTCATGGAGGTATGCCTGCTCTAGGTTGACAATAGGAACTGAGCCAAGCACAACCCAGAGCCAAACCAAGTAAATAAAATAGGTGAAGCTTGTGCCGCAGATGACTGCAAGCCTTACTTGGCGCAAGTTTCTTCCTAGGCTTGTGTAGATGACCGGAACGATTCCCGGATAGCTGAAGGTGGTCAACATAAGCGGAAACAATGAGACCAAAGTCACCGCATTCCATTTTTGCCTTACGATCAAAGAACTGTCGAACTCACCTGCGCCAAAAAAGATGAGTGCAAAAAAGGTCAGAACCATCAGAGCAAAAAGTATGCTATTGATCCTATCGACCATGCGTGTTCCAAGGGCTACTAGCAATGCAAATAAACCTGCATAGACAATGCTACCGAGGGAAGCGGGAAGCACGAGCCCAGCTTGCTCGTTTATATTATGGATAAGAATCCTACCTCCCTCTGACAAATAAGCCACAAGGGACGCATAGCCTATGAATAGATAAATCACCCAACATAAGGCTTTCCATTTGTTACCTAAAAAACGCTGAGCCATCGTGATAATGTGAGACTCATCTTTGATTAAAGCTGCGATCTCAAGATAAAGAAGGCCAGTAACGGTCATAAAAATATAAGCCAAGGTCAAGGCAAAGGCTGCTGGAAAAAAACCGATCCTCCCCCCTGCAACCGGAAGAGCAAGCATGCCACCTCCAACACAGGTACCTGTTATCAAGAAAATCGATGCGATCGTCTTTACAAGGGATGAACTGAATATGGATGCCACGGGTAAGCAACTCCTAAAGCTAATATCAATTTATGATCGATTGATGTTTTTCTAAAGTGAAACTCCCTCTGCTTCCTAAGTTAGGTGTGTCAAACATCTCTCTCCTTAGGTGATTTTGTTAAACCTACCCCTCAACGAGTTGGTTTGGTACAGGTGGGATAAAAAATTCAATCTTACCACGGTCCTTGTTAACGGACAGAATATCAGATATATTACAAATATTACGGAGTTCAAAACGATTTTAATGAGGCGTTAGGAGAAAGTGGAAAGAGCCAACTTAAAGCTGACGACACCACACTGTTTCGATCACGCTCTCCTTAAGTTTCTACAAACCTCCTTTAATAGACATAACTCGACAGGACCAAATGCGCTTACAATCAAGCCAGCTTGAAGCTTTTCTTGCAGTTGCCCAATCTCTTAGTTTTTCTAAAGGGGCAAAGACGTTACACATAACCCAGTCTGCAATTTCTCATCGCATTCGTAATTTAGAGGATTCTCTGGGCTTAGCTCTTTTTTACAGGCATCCAGCTGGAATAAAACTCACCGAAGCAGGGGAACTCTTGCTTGGGTTTTGTAAATCCCGGATCAATTTAGAAGAGCAGCTCTTTAGAAACTTATCAACACAAGTCACAGGACAGCTTGCTGGTTACGTGAGAATAAGTGCCTATTCATCGGTTTTACGATCAGTAGTAATCCCTTCTTTAGCTCCCTTCTTAAAAGAAAATACCATGATAGAGTGTGAGCTAATCCTTAGGAACAACAAACAAGTAGCTGGACTCTTGCAGAGCGGTCAGGTGGAATTTGCCTTAACGGATATGCTGATCGGTAAGGCTTCCATTAGCTCAGAGGTCATTGGCTACGAATCCTACGTGGTTATTGAAAGCAGCACTTGCGAAACAAATCCTAATATCTATATCGATAACTCACCGGAAGACATAGCAACTGAATCCTTTTTCCGATCACAGCCTAAGATGGCACCAAGATACCAAAGGATTTTTTTAGGTGACTGCTATGGCATTATGGATGGAGTTGAAAAAGGCCTCGGCAGAGCCGTGATGCCAGCTCACCTCCTTCAGGGAAACAATAAAATCAGAGTCGTAGAAGGTTTTGAGCCATATTTTTTGGAGGTTTATTTAAATTATTTCTCCCAACCATTTTACTCCCCCGTGCAGAAAGAAATCATCAATCAAATAAAAGAGAGGGCCCCATCATTTCTGTCAAAGCCAGATTAAGCGAAAACCTACCCTTTTATATCTATCGAAATACTTAAGTAAACAACTAATTTTAAATGATTTAAATAATTTATTTGCATTTTATTAACCTTAATGTTAATATCCGAAGAACAATTTTCCTTAATATAAGCAAGTGAAGACTAATTTTTTGATGTATGCAAGAACTCTGCAAATTTTCATTTTCACCTTGACTGCATTTTCATCCCTTTGCTTCGCAGAAATCCGACAGAGCTGCGAGCCGAGTGGGCTGAGAGCTCAGTCTTCTCCGACTCATATGGCTTATTATGATTTCGTGAAGGCTTGCAAAGACACCAAAGCCCCTGAAGGAATTCAAAATACAGTCAGTAAATTAAAACTTGCGGTTGATAGAGCCGACTGTCTGGATGCATTTAGTGAATTAAGAAAAAAGAAATTTCTGGTATTACGTTACTCGGAAATCACCAGTTTAGAGCCACTAGCAAGCTTTCCCCAATTAACAGAATTAAGCATTGGTGGAAATGAGATCACTGATATCACGCCCCTTGCAAGCTTGACTCAGCTTAAAAAACTCAACCTAGGTGGCTTATTAGGTTATAACAAAGTTTCTGATCTAAAGCCCTTAAAAGACCTAAGGCAACTTGAGGAGCTGCACATCAATAGGAACTGTGTTCAGGACATTAGCCCCATTGCTTCTTTAAGCAAGCTCACATACCTAGACCTTTCAAGGAATGGTATTGAAGATCTAAGCCCAATTACAGGGTTAAATAAATTGAAAGAGTTGAAACTATACCCTAATCAAGCGATCTTTTAAATGGTAAAATTGAGGTTTTTTGGCAAATGGGTTTTGATAGCCTTTTGAGCAGCT
>JABSRF010000192.1 GCA_013215275.1 Oligoflexales bacterium
CATCCGTTTCTACCAAAATATAGCGTTCTGATCACACATGAATAGTGGGTAGAATATTTATTTGGAGTTACCTAAAGCCTTATACCTTCATATAGGTTATAGGGCTTTTTTCTCGTTCTAAATTCACTGATGTTGAAGCAGGTTAAGGCTAAATCACAGCGGATCGTTTCAAAGCAGACTTTGTGCTGCTCGATAAATGATTGGATTCCGTACCTGAGGCGGCGTTTCTTCTGTGAGGGGACGAGTGCGTCGAGGTTGATGCTTTCTTGGTGGCAACTTCGAAACTTAACCTCTACCAGAACCAGTGTTTTGTTTAGAATCGAAACGATGTCAAGTTCGAAGCCTCGTCCTAGGTAGTTTTGGCATAGGATTCTGTGGCCAACATTGCTTAGGTGTCCTGCAACCATCCGTTCTGCTACTGCACTCATTGGAAATGATACTTCTGTGATCACGACACTCCTTTTTCTCAAGAAGATTTGGGAGTAGGGATGCCCTTTCCCTGTGCTTCAGAGAGATGAGTCTCGAAGCGAGTATGGGGGGCACGACAACTGTTTTGATCAATAATTGTTGGGCTCTGAAATTGCCAAGGACACAAGAGAACTGCTGCTAGCAGAAATCTCGAATAGGGGCAAAGTTTCGTCGGTGTAAGGAACAGGCCCCATTCTTCTTCACGGCTTCGATATGGGCTTTGGTGCCGTAGCCTACGTGACTCTCAAAACCATAGCTGGGAAAGGTTTCTGCTTGCTCGCGCATAAACTGATCGCGGGACTCCTTCGCTAGGATTGATGCTGCCGCAATGCAGTAGCAAAGCTGATCTCCCTTCACGATCGTTTTTTGCTCTCCATCATAACCATCCAGTGGACGGTTGCCATCGATCAGAAGGCAGTCAAATGGCTTGCTAAGTTCTTTGAGGGAGCGGCGCATAGCTAAAAAGGTAGCGCCGACAATTCCCAGGTGCTCAATCTCTGCGACTGAGGCAAAAGCAACTGCCCAAGATTGAGAAATCTCTTTAATCACAGAAATCATCTCTGCGCGCTGCTTTTTAGAAAGCTTCTTTGAGTCTCTGATTTTTTCGCGAACTTTCGCAGGAAGGCCTACTAAAGCATCGTAATCCAGGATAACCGCCGCCGCGTATACAGGACCTGCAAGGCAGCCGCGTCCCACTTCATCAAGTCCCGCTAAGGTTTGTTGCTTCTGTAAGAGGTGGTACTCAACCTCACCCTTGACCATTAGTTCAAGGCTTTGTCTAACATTGCAGAAAGCTTGGCTTTAGGTACGGCGCCAGCGATAGAGTCTTTTACTTCTCCATCTTTAAACAAGACCATAAATGGGATGGAGCGAACGCCGTGTTGAGTTGGGATATGTTTGTTTTCATCCACATTCATCTTGGCAATAGCGACTTTACCCTCATATTCGGAAGCTAGGTTGTCGAGGGTGGGTGCAATAGCTAAGCAAGGTCCACACCAAGGTGCCCAAAAGTCCACTAAAACTGGTGTGCTAGCTTTTAAAACTTTTTCTTCGAAGTTTTCATCGGTAACGTCTATTGTGTTCTCTGACATGAGCAGCTCCTAATCATTATATCCTCCGCATAGTGTGCTATGAGGCATGTAGCGTTGAATCTACAGGATAGCTAAAAATTTCCATAAATAAAGTCTTTATATAGGAAGCGATGGGATTCCAGATCCTTCTAGTTTGCTATGGTCCCAGTAATTAGGAATAAAAATTTACTTGTAAAATATGTTGACAAGTTTCTTCTAATGTCTATACTGAGAGGCGTGTGGTCCTGCGGAGTCCAGATACTGGGCTCCAGATTACCCCACACTCCTAGAAGAAAAAAATCACGACATTTTTAATAAATCGCCACCAAATCTAGTGTTGGTTTGTCTTTAGTCGTTCCAAGATTCGCTTGTGGTACACCTTAAGCGGCAATGGACGTTCGTTAAGGGCCTTTGCTTTTTCAGGGATTAAATCCGAAAGGATTAATAGTAAGCGGTTTACATCATGGTTGCTTGCTTGGAGCCAAGTTTGCACTAGGCTTAAGTCTTTGTAGGGCAGGCATAGACCGCGCCCTTGTCGTTCTAATATAAATTGGCTTACCAACTCGTTTGACGAGAGTTGGTCGAGATCCATATACCCCATCTATTAACTTCCTCTTAAATTTTTTATCGTCTTCGTAAGCTGGTCCAGCTGATTCGTAAGTGCGTTCAAGGACTCCTCATACCGCTTCATTTCATGGAGGTGATCATGAATGCGCAGTAAGTTGGCGACTCTGATAGGCATGGAATCCAAGTGCTCTTCTTTCATGATATCGAAGTACCAATTCATCTCTATGGCTCGATTCAGGACTTCTTTCAAGGTAATAAATGAGGCAGGAGAAATGATCAAGGCAGGAACCCAGATAAACCCTTGAGACTCAATTTTTTTGCTGAAACTGAACAACCACTGGGGAAAGGTGTCCGCAGGGAGCTTATGGGCAGCAATGATTAAGAGGTCGCAGGGTGAGAAACTTGGATCGGTGAGCCCCTTTACCTGATGGAGAGTGAACTCTCCTCCAAGAAGTTTTAAACGCTTTTCAAGCGCGATTCTTTGTGCGTCGATCACCTGATCCTGGGTGTTGAGGTAACATATTCTTAGGCTTCGGTTTAAGTAACCTTTTGCTGTCATGAGGTATCCTCGTAAAAACGCTGGAATTACTATCTATTATTTTAACAGGATTTAAGGAAGGAACGGCAATATGCTTGAAGTCAATGCCATAGCCCCTACCCGGGTTGATCTGGTAGGCGGAACTTTAGATATTTGGCCCATACATCATATCCTCGATGACAAGGGAACAGTGAACTTAGGGGTGAGTATTTTCGCACGAACTCACCTTAAAGAGCGTGCTGGAAAAAAATTTCTTATCAAAAGCATTGATCAAAATCTTGAGGTGGAGCTTAGCTTTTCGCACCTGCGTAATGAGCGATCCTTGCCTTTGCTTGCCATGTTGCTTGATGCTTTTTGGCAGGATGATTTACCGCCGCTTGAAATTGAATTGCGAGCAGACTCGCCTAAGGGGGCTGGTTTAGGTGGTTCTTCAGCCCTTGCGATTAGCATTGCTGGCGCACTGGTTAAAGCTAGGCAAATGCTGAGCGACGAACTAGTGCCTGGGGAGTATCAATTAGTACAAACGGTTCAAAATCTTGAAGCGAAGTTGTTGCAGATGCCTGCTGGCTGTCAGGATCATTGGGGTGCCGTGCGGGGAGGCCTAAATTTCCTCCACTTTCCATTTGAGGGCGTTTTTGTGGAAACCTTTCCTCTGAGCGACTTTGAAGGGCTGGATGACGAACTGATTCTGTGCTTTTCGGGGAAATCACGCTTCTCTGGAATGAACAACTGGGACTTATTTAAGAAGTTCGGCGATGGAGATGATAAGGTTCGCAAGATTTTCACTGAAATAGGGCGGCTAGCCACTGCTTCATATCAAGCCATTCTAAAGCGAGATTGGCAGGGAATGCTGGAGTTCTCGAAACAAGACTGGGTGCAGCGTAAAATCCTATGCCCAGCTATCGAAACTGAAGAGACCCAGAAGCTAGACCGGATTGCCCTCAAGCATGGAGCGTACTTCACTCGTGTCTGTGGTGCAGGCGGTGGGGGTGTCATGGCGATTTTTGCTCCAAAAGAGAAAAGGGAGAGCATTATTCATGCATTGAATGCAGGTGGGGGCGAGGTCCTTGAAGGAGCGGTTTGTGATAAAGGCCTCAGGGTAGAAGGACAGATTTAGAGTTTGGGTTTCAGGGTGTTATTTTTTTTTATTGTTAGTATGATCTCCATGATTTTTCAAAAAAATAGGAGATCATATGCTCGCTTCAGCCCGTAGCTGTGTCCTGGTTTTTTGCTTGATAATTGCAACTCAGGCACTTTCCAAACCGTCTTATGATACCTTGGTTATGCAAACAGGGAGAAGATGGTTCTCTGGCTCTTCAAATTTCTTAGCAAATGAGGTGAGTAGCACCCTGTTCTATGAGATCGAAGGCTTATCCTTAGCAATGGGTGGTGGGTTCAGCTTCTTCAATATCCAAAAAGAAGGTTTAGACGTACTCGATCATCCAGTCAAGGTCGAAGGGGCTTGGGGTTATGAAGTTTCGCTTGAGGCAAAACTATGGCTGCCAGAGTCAATACTGGCCTTGCCGTACACTCCTTATATTATTTATGCTCATGACCTTTTTTCAGATTATGAAATCAAAGGACGCTCTCAATTAGGCAACACCAACACCAAATCCAAAGCATGTACCAATGGCTATAAGTTTAATTTGGGACTTGAAATACCGTTTACTAAGACTTTGATGATGAATATTGAATACTCTTTAGGAAGTCAAAGTATCAAACACAAGTATAATCGTAACTTCAATGGAGAGGTTGACGAAGAGCTGGCGAAAAAAGAAGGTAGTATTGAAGGTAGCCTAGAGTCACAAGCTTTTTTACTAGGTATCGGACTTAATGTCTGAAGCCATCAGAGTAATCAATCGGCATAGTATATTTTCCAAGCAGTAATTTGTTTCGGAACACGAATGTCAGTGGTACTTGTTGGTACTTTGTCTTTTCAAAAAGACCTTCCATGTAATGCACTTGAATGCCATTCTGTACCAGTCCTCCGCTAACATTTTCAATCGAGAAGAGAAATACCTTACACTGACTGCCCTTTTTGTTAACGAAATTTTGTAAGTTAGCGAGCTCTTCTAAACAGCTTTGACACCAAGGTGAGTAAAACTTATAAATGACTAGCTCTTCTTGTGCCTCAGTCAGTGCATAAGGTTTGGGTAGGGATCTAAAAAGCTCCTCGTAGTAATCCTTGTCTTCGAGGCTGACATCTGGCTTGGTGGTGTGGGATGAATGCATACAGCTCACTAAGAGCCATAAGCTTGAAAATAGGCCTAAAATCTTACGCTCAGTCATAATACCCTCATCAACTCTCTATCCTTCAAGGCTCAAGTCGGATTAAGCTATAACAATAATTGAGATTCAAGCAATGGATAATTAACTTTGCAATTTCTTTGTGTTAAACTCCCATCGAAGGCTCAAGACTTATCCAAAGTGGATTTCTTCCGAAGACCGCCTATATGAGAGACCCATTTAATTAGTGAGGATCAATATGGTTTTTAAAGTATTGTTCATCAGCCTGTGCATTTTTTGTTTTTCTACCTTTGAAGCAAATAGTCAGGAAAATCAAAATCTTGACACCAATAAGACCCAGGCTGTCGAGGGAGAGGCCAACTCTAATGCCACTGCTGACGTAGAAGAAAAAGGCCAACCTTTGCCTAACGCCGAGCAGGATGCAAAGCTGGACCCCAACAAATTGACAGATATCGGAAAGGACGCACCAGCAATGACTCCTCACAATTCTAACATCGTGGATACCCTGATGGGTATCACTCTCCTTGGGTCAGAATGGGTCTTATGGCTCTTACTAATACTTAGTGTTGTATCCTTAACCGTCATGTTTGATAGGATGTACTATTTTTACCGAACTCGTATCAACTTCGATGCGTTCTTAGAAAAAATAACCCCATTGCTCAACGATGGCAAAGAAGAAGAGATTAGCAAAATTTGCGAAAAATCGACAGCTTTAGAAGCTGTGATCGCTAAGGAGGCGATTGCAAGTAAATCTAAAGGGACAGCCGCAATCGAAAAGGGAACCACTAGCTATATGGTTAGAAGCCGAACCAAGATGGAAAAAGGCTTAACCTTCCTTGGCACCATGGGCAACAATGCTCCATTTATTGGCCTATTTGGCACGGTACTTGGGATTATCAAAGCATTCGAAGACCTTAGTTTAAACCCTGCAGGGGGGCCTGCAGTCGTGATGGCAGGTATCTCGGAAGCGTTGATTGCCACAGCTGTGGGCCTTTTTGTTGCGATCCCTGCTGTGATTGCCTTCAACTGGTTTGGGCGTATCGTGAATCAAAAAATGAGTAACGCTGAAGCAGTTCAAAATCTAATGATGAAACACTATTCCAGCAAATAGCTGGAGAGAGGATACAGGAGATGGCAGGAGGCGCACAGAAACAGGGAGAGGCGATTACCGGCATTAACGTGACCCCATTTGTGGATGTTATGCTTGTCCTCCTTATTATTTTCATGGTCACAGCTAACTACATCAACAATCAATCTATCAAGGTAGAATTGCCAAAGGCTGCGAGTGGGGATACACCAGATGACAATGTTAATCTGGGTTTTGTTATCGATGCATATTCCAATGTTTACCTCGATGGGCAGCCGCTCGATCTAAAGGAACTACCCGCTAAGATAGCACTATTAAAGCAGGACGGGAAAAACCTTCAAGCACTCATCGGAGCAGATACCAATGCCAAGCATGGTGCGGTGGTATCCTTAATCGATGCGCTTAGAAACAATGGGATATACGATTTTGCACTCAATATCGAGGTTCAAAACTAGGGAACCCAGTCATCATGAAACATTGGATACTTCTATCACTCTTGTCAATTGGAGTCCATTTAGGATTTGGTCTATCCTTTTATGGCAAAGAAAGGCCTGTCAAAACTAAATCTCAAAAAGTTAGGGTTAAGGTATCAGTAAAAAAGCCTGAGAAAAAAGAGGTTGTGAAGGTAGAAGAAGTGAAGCCTGAGCCTCCAAAGGTAGTACCTAAGCCCAAACCGAAACCTAAGCCCAAGCCGAAGCCCAAGCCAGTAGCTCGCAAGCCTGACAAGAAACCCAAAAAAAATGCCAAAAGAGTCCAAGGGGTTTCTGCCAAATCACTTGGCAAAGGTAACTCCTCTGTGAGTGTGCCCTTGGGGAATACTTTGATGGAGAAAGACAAGGGTTTGAGGCTAAAAGCTGATCAAATTGACGCTCTTGAACAGGATTTAAGTGCTGACCCTAAGTTGATTAGAACTTCGGTAAAAAAGCCAATCTATACGGAAGATGCACTGGATGCTGGAATTGAAGGAAACTTTATTGTGGATGTTTTTGTAAACGCTGATGGAGAGATTGAGGAAGCTGAGCTCAGTAGAAAGGTAGGTTTTGGAATGGATAGGGTTTTAATCGAAGCCGCAAAAAAAGCTAAATTTCATCCCCGTCGTGATAAAAAAGGTAGGCCCTTGTCAGCCTGGACCTTCGTATCCTTTGCACTGGTCATTGAGTAAGAGACGACATTCATCAGCTCCATTCCCAGGTCTCTAAGGTTCAATCCTCTCTAAGTTATACTTGATCAAGTATGCATTTCTGCAAATATCAGATTCCGCATTAGGTAACTCCAAATAAATGTCCTACCCATTGATGGTTAATTTTAGTACAGTTCTGGCCTGTGATTGCGCACT
>JABSRF010000193.1 GCA_013215275.1 Oligoflexales bacterium
CTCCTTATGTAAATTCAGCATGTTACATTTAGGAGTTTTACTTATCAAATGGTCCTAAAAACGGGGTCCACTATAACGAACTTTAAAGACTCCGATTAGATTAGCACACAAAAACTTGGGTCCCTATGCAGGAACAGCAGCTATGCTGTCTGCCTTAGATCTCATTTTGTTGACATCCACCACAACATAAAAGGAATGAGCTTTGTGCATTTTATTAAGCTCCGCGTGAACTAAGAGGCTTCGTGAAGGTGGATGACATTGAAATTTGGAGAAAGAAATGAAACGCATAATTTTTTTAAGCTTAGGATTTTTAGTTTTTAGCTGCAGTGACAGCTCTGACGACAGCTACCACTTCAGCAACAATAAAAAAATACAGGAAGACCTCAAAAGTAATAAGGCTCCTAGCACAGATGACACCGAGGCCAATGTTAGCCCAGAAATGTTAAAAGGTCGTGACGGTATCACCATTAGAAATGGTTATACAACGATTTTGATGGAGGAGGAAGACACAGAGGATAAACCTCAAAACACTCTCAGGTGCACCACTGTTGGTTCCAATATAGTTAGGTGTCTATCTAAGGATAAAATCGATCCGAGTATCCTCAAAAGAATCAAGATTCTGGATCGTGATAAAAATAAGATTTCAAACGATGATCTGAGGTTTGAACTGAAGCACCTAGATCTGTTCTATGAGCTAATCATTCACATCCCAGAAGACCGTTAGAAAAATCTCAAGAATCGATTTTAGATTGATTTTACAATATTTCGGTTAGGTTTTTTATCAGGTAATTCAGGGCAACATCAGAAGGCATAGGCTTGGAATATAGGTAACCCTGCCCATACTTGCAGCTAATCGTATTCAACAAATCATGGTCCTCAGAAGTTTCGATCCCCTCTGCAATGACCGGAATATTCAGGTCATTCGACATGGATACGATTGCCCTGGTAATTATAAATGCCTTTTGATCAGTCTGAATTTTCCGAACAAAGCTTCGATCAATCTTGATACTATCCACTTCAAACTGTATAAGGTATCCAAGGCTAGAATGGCCTGTACCAAAATCATCAAGAGCAATATGAAAGCCAAGCTCCCGAGCCTTTTTGATTGCATGCAAAGAGACTGCGTCTTCCATTAGGATTCGCTCAGTCACTTCCAGCTTGATCAAGCTTGGTTTAATATTGAGCTTCTTCACAACACCCGTTAAATGTGTAAAAAAGTCTGTATCACGGAATTGGCGGCTCGATACATTAATACTCATAAACAATTCATCCGTAACATTGCTATTTGATAACTCTTTTTGGAAAACTGCTAGCTGCTCGCAGCTTTTTTCAATGACCCAACGACCAATGGGGACAATCAATGAGGTTTCTTCTGCTATTCCAATAAAAATGTCAGGACTCACCATCCCTCGGCTTTTACTTTTCCATCTAATCAGAGCTTCAAACCCAGCGACGCAGCCGTCGTTGATATTGACAATGGGCTGAAAGTGCATATTGAACTGGTTACCAGTCAGTGCTTCCTTTAGCTCTGCCTCCATTTTAAGGCGCTCTAAAACTTCTTCCTTTTGCTTCTTTAAGACGTTCCCAGGAATTAACTCGTCCTTAAGTAAGCCACCAAACTGTGCTTTAGATTCATTAGAAAAACGAATTCGCCTTAGAAGCATTGAGATCAAAAGTCTGACGATGGGGTCAGCCGCTTCGAAGCGTTCGAATAAGGCTTCCCGTGAGACCACAACGACCTCGCATGGCTCAACTGCAGCAGCAGATGCAGAGCGAGGAGAGCCATCAATGACTGACATCTCCCCAAGAATTTCACCTACCCCTAGGATCGTTAGGACTACTTTTTCAGATTTCGAGGACATGAACACTTCGACACGGCCTGTTTCGATGATGTAAGCACAATCACCTGAGTCACCATGCGAGAAGATAAGCTCTCCAGCTTTGAAGCGTTTTTTTTGCGTCAATTCCACAAAATGGTCCTTGTCACTGTTGCTCGATCGAAACTTCTGATCAATTTTTTTTTATTCTTCGACATATGTGCCAGGAAACTTTAATTTTTATTCCCTGGAGTACTTCCTAGTGCTTGTTATTGTAACACTCTGCACAAATTCCTTTGAAGGTAACTTCGTGCGACTCAGTTTTAAACCCTTCTGGAGGGTGAAAATTCAAGGTTCCTGGACAACCATTGATGACAAAAGCACGATCGCATACTCTGCACCAGAAGTGATGATGATGATGATCGTGGTTAATCTCATACCTTTGAGAATCACCTGGAAGCTCTATTTCATTGACTTTTCCAGCATCCAAAAAATCTTTGATCGTACGGTAAACCGTTGCAATCCCTAAATTAGGTATCTTGTTTTGCGCTTTTTTTAAGATCTCTTGAGTGCTAAGTGGCCTTCCCTCAGCCTCAAGCACCTCCAAGATTGCTCCCCGTTGCCTCGTTTTTCTTGCATGCATTGATTAAGCCCTGCTTGAATACTTGATAATCAATTATCAGTATCGTCAGATATTGATAATATATTATCATCTAGACCTGCGGGCAATGAAGCAAGAGGCTGAATGTATGCATGTCTTAAGATGATATAAGGATAATCTCAAACTCAGAATTGGTTGTTTTGAAGCAATTGAATCTAGTGAACGTGGGTTATTTGTACTACGCCAACAAGCATAAATATGATCGATTGCAGTCTTATCACAAAGTTTTGGGTGATGTTCTTTTTCATCCGCATCGTAAATGCACGACCAAAGTATCCAGAAACGATCCCTATTCCCATTATTGTTAAGCCAATACCAACTCCGTAGGTAACAATCGCTAAATACCCTGCAGTTTGGTCGCCCTTGGTGAGAGCAGCTAAATAGGCAGCAATTGCAGTGGGACATGGATAAAGCCCAACGGAAACCCCGAGGATTGCACTCAAAGAAAATTTAGATGCTTCTGTTTTATGATGGTGATCTGAATGCTTATGTTGAGAGTCATGGTCGTGGTGATGCCCACAGCATTCACTGCTTGCTGCAGTCTCTCTAAAGCTTCTTATCATCAGATACAATCCCACTCCAAAAAGTGCTGTACTGCTCACGAGGCTTAGATACCAAGTGATGGTCTGAGCATTTAGGATTTTTCCAACCATATGAGTCGCTGCATGGACAATCATAGAGATCAGCAGAATTGAAGCGGTGTGGGAAAAAAAACTCGAAAAACCAACAACAACAGAATGCCAGTATGATTTGCGACCATCTGCCATATAAGCTAATAAGGCAGTCTTACCATGCCCAGGCTCAAGTGCATGCAAAAAACCGAATACAAGGGCAGCTAAAATGGTATCAGGAGCAAAATGATAGTCAAACAAAACAATATCCATTTAATTAAATTTAAATAGTTAATATTTTTAGTCATTTATTCAATGACACCAGCTCACTGGATTACGAACTTATCGGCATTTTCACAAAGCGAGCTTAATCTATCAGGTAAGGAATTCAAATAATTGTAATAAACGAAAACAAAACTAGGCATTAATTGGATGGAGCAGGTAACGAAACCCTTCCTATCCAATCTATAAGAAAAAAATCAGAAAATGAAGGACTTGTTATTAGTTATCGTAGTGAAAGACTCTGTCCTCGATGAATGTAGAAACGATTTTCCCATTCAAACGAGATCCCAGAAAGCAGTTGTTGTGTGAGAGGCTTGCAAGGTCTCTTTCCGTCATCATGCTTGGCTCATCGAGCTTACCTACAAGGACAGCACGCAAGGGCCTACCCTCCTCGATGAGCCCTTCCGTCGACGTAAGACCCAAAAACTTCGCTGCATTGGTGGAAAAAACCTGCACTAGACGTGATTGATCCAAGTCACCTCTGTGAAGCAAGGTCAAAAGGCAACGCAAAGAGGTTTCAAGACCGGTAGTGCCATACGCAGCACTTGCTAACTTAGTTTTAATCTCACTTTGGTGAGGTGCATGATCTGTTGCAACAAAATCACAGACCCCATTTTTTAGGGCAGACACGAGAGCCATTCGATCTTCTTCAGACCTCAAAGGGGGGTTCATTTTGAATGCTGTATTGCTGCTTTCAATGTTACAGTTATTAAAAAATAAGTGATGGGGAGAAACCTCACAGGTAACTGCAAGGCCTTCTTCTTTTCCTCTAGCTACCAATTCTAAAGTTTTTGCGCTCGATGAATGCAACACGTGATAGCGAGCCCCTGGAAACTCACTCAATAAGCTTAGGTCACGAGCCACCATTTCACTTTCAGCCTCCGGCGGGTAAGGCTTACCACCAATCTTGGCCAGGATTGGACCTTGGGCAAAATTACCACCATGGCCTGGATACTCACAATGCTGCAAAACCGGTAAGCCTGTCTCAGCACTCGCAGCAAAGGCCTGACGCATAAGGTCGTTGTTTACCACTCCAACACCATCGTCCGTAAAAGCAGCCACTCCGGATTTCGCTAAACTCTGAAAGTCAACGGCCTCCTTACCTTTCTGACCATAGGTAATTGCCGCGGATATCGCAACGTCAACCCCTGTTTCACTCACTGCACTAGCTAAATGTTCCCGGGTTAGGGATACCATTTCCGTAGAGTCTATCACTGGCTTGGTGTTGGGCATGGTTAAAAGGGCAGTAACCCCTCCTCGGACTGCTGCTTGGCACCCGCTTAGTGGAGTTTCTTTTTCAGGCTGGCCTGGGGTGCGCAAGTGAACCTGCGGATCGACCCCACCAGGCATCAGAACTTTCCCAGAAGCTAGGATCTTGGAACCCGTGTATTCTTGGGTGCCTGTCTCAAGAATACTCGCAACTTTCCCCCCT
The DNA here is from genome assembly GCA_013215275.1 of Oligoflexales bacterium. Taxonomy (GTDB): domain Bacteria; phylum Bdellovibrionota_B; class Oligoflexia; order Oligoflexales; family Bog-1112; genus JABSRF01. Next base: position 4,804 of record JABSRF010000193.1, read on the forward strand.
TCCACATGAACATCACAGCTTTTTTTCACTCCATCGGAATTCCACAGATCTACCCCAATGATGGCATACCTATCTTCTCGTTTCATTTCCCCATAACCCCCGAAATTATCGAATATTTATCTGTTGATCTAGACGATCCCCAATACAAATTGATACAACATATCATTTTGGCTTGACATCGTCATGACGAATAATTAAGGTCTCCCTACCAGATCTCACTGACTCGCTAACTATTGTTCTCATAAATTACCCAAACCTTAAACAATGATGGAACAGAACATGACCAAAAATTTTCCTGATATTGTTAGTGATGAAAAGATCACTCTTGATATAGCGCTTGAAAAAGTCGGCATGTCTGGCATTTGCGTTCCAGTTTTTATCGAAACGGAAGAGCTAGGAAAAATTTGTGCTCCTGCGTCAGCGGATGCTTATGTTAGCTTGGACAAGAAGAATGCCAAGGGCATTCACATGTCCAGACTTTATCTAACACTGATTGACATGGTGGAAAACCATGCATTAAGCGGCAAACTTATAAGGCAGTGCCTTGATGCATTTTTAAGCACCCACAACGCTCTTTCAAACGATGCTCACCTCAGCCTGAAAATCAAACTACCCATTAAAAGACCGTCGTTAAAAAGCGACAACCATGGATGGAAGAATTATCAGGTGGGAATCGAGGGCCAGTGCGTCAACGGCCGTTACCAAACTAGGGTTAAGCTAGCAATTAATTATTCAAGCACTTGCCCTTGCTCTGCTGCTTTATCTCGGCAGCTCATCCAACAGAATTTTAAAAACTCATTTGAGCACTCCGATAAGGTGGATGTGAATGAGGTTGCAGACTGGCTAGGACAAGCGAGCTCAATCAATGCTACTCCCCATGGGCAAAGGTCAATAGCCTATGTCACCCTGGTTTTAAAACCAGACCAGGATGATTTACAATTGAAGAAGTTCATCGATTTGTGTGAGGATGCCTTATCGACTCCAGTGCAGGCAGCTGTAAAAAGGGAAGACGAGCAAGAGTTTGCTAGGCTAAGCGGCAGCAACCTTATGTTTGCTGAAGATGCAGCTCGAAAGGTAGCCTCGGCTTTGGAGAGTTGTACTGAGATTGATGATTTCAAGGTTGAAGCTAGACACCTTGAAAGCCTCCATGCTCATGACGCAATTGCAATCACGACAAAAGGTGTTCCAGGGGGACTGCAGGCGCACCAGTCTTGGGATTAATTAGGTTCAATCCATAACACATATCTAGCTTTCTCGGAGGTAGTCCTCATGCGTTTTATTAAGTTTGTGATGATCGCTTTGTTGGTAAACGCTTGTGGGGAATCGACTTCAGATTCTACCGATAATACCGGTGAGCCTGAAACCATCGATGAAATTGACCTCCTTGACCCTTTGACTGACGCGCTGGAAACCTATGAGGGCATCACAAACCCTATCGGAGTTGATGATGGCATGGACCCTATCCCATGCTCAGTATACTTGATGGCTAAAAGTGATGATGGCTCAAAGCTATACTACCGCACCAACTTTGGACATGATGAAGAGACCCATCCATATGTGATTGTAGATTTTTTACCAGACCAATTGCAGCTGCAGGGGCTAGGATCAAATGGTTCTGACATTATGTTTTTAACGCTTACTGAAGCTAATAACTATCAATCTCTAACAGCAATCAAATTAAGATGGAAACACGGCTCACATTTCCACACCTCCAACTGCCACCGACTGGAGTTAACCGCATCCAAAACACCTTAAGAGCTGCAGCTTTTCACCTGGCAACGACGATAATTGAGAAAATGAGCGCAAGAAATCACACATGAACCGAGCAGCGTCATGTATTTTTCACCCTTGCAACCAAATAAATCATGCCCCCAAAAAGCCGTCACAAACAGGATCGAAATACCTAAAATCCCAGTAGCGAGTATTGGTAAATTGCGATGATTTTTACACCCCATACTCAGTGCATAAATGCTCGTAGGCAAGACACCAACCATCATCCATTGGTGAAAAGCACAGTCATCTAGGATTGAAAATGCCGATAGTGATGGTGCCAACACTAATAAAGCTGGCATGGCCAAACAATGAATCGTGCAAGCAATTGAAAGGCCAATAGCCATCTTATCACCGAATTTTGAAAAACTTTCCATGCATCCCTCTTTTTGTAGGTCATTGCTCGCAAATTGACTGCTGTAATTATCTGACGTGGACCCCACTGTCCAGACCAAAAATAGCTTTGTATAAGTAAAACTAAAACTGGTTATTGAATGCTACAATGAACCTCAACTGGCCTCTTATATCCAAGAGCTTGATGAGGTCTCCGATTGTTATAAAAATCGAAATATCTTTCA
>JABSRF010000194.1 GCA_013215275.1 Oligoflexales bacterium
TTCGAAGGGTACTAAAAAGTCCCATATTACAAGGATCATCATAACCTAAACGACATTTTTTGATGGAAACTTCTGCTCATGTATTGGCAAGCTCCTTTCAAGCTTGGTTTGTACCCACATCGCTACCTTCATATCTTTGCTCTATTGCTCGCAGTTATCATCGCTTTGAGCCACAATTTAAGCTCCAGAAAATATTGGGAAAACACATATGATAAATTCATCCTTTGCGGTTTGATGTTTTTAATAAGCCTTGCTTTGACACTTATCCCTTTTTTTGCAGAAGGGAAATTTAGTCAAAGCTTCTCAAGTCAATGGATGGTATTGGCAGGAGTCATTGGACTTGTCATGCTAGCATGGGCATATTTTAGAAGCACCTTGTCACAGTTTGGAGCCTTATTATTGATTCTATCCATGAGTAAGGTTTGCTATACGACCTATTTCATGCCACTTAGAGATCATGCTTCATTGAAGATGAAAATGGATGCAGAAAAAATCGCATCCATTACAAAAGGAAAGCCTTTGTTCCTATTTGACAACACCATGCTACATGACGCAAGTCTATTTTATATTTCCAGAGGACGAGGCGAAATCCTGAATCATCACAGAGGAGAGCTATTAAAAGACGCATTTTATATCGTCTCAGAAAGCAGGCTGAACAAATTTGCAGGGCTTCCCATCGCTTTCCAGTTCAATACAAAGCTGACGAGATGGTCCCAATTTGATTCTTCTACACTAAGAGAAAGACAATACTTAGTTTTTAACGAAGTCGATCTTGACAAGGCAATATCAAACAAAATCGGTTTGCAAGATTTGTCATCTCGAGCGAAATTATGAATGGAGAGATATCCGATTGATCACAGAGATTTCTTAGAGATGGCCGAAATGACAGGTTCTAATTTGTTGCAGAGCTAATTTGTTTCATTAGAAATTAATTTTCTTGCTGTCTGAGCCGGCTATATTCATGAGTTTCCTTTTTATAATCTATCCCTGTGAGCCATTTTTCTATGAGGCAATATAAAACAATGAATAAGTACCTTGAACCCATCTCTTTGATACGCAACTTGGACTCACCCGCTTTGCGATTGGTCCAACTATTTGGAACCACAGAATAACTATAGCCGCGTATAATTGCCTTTAAAGGAAGCTCCACGGTTAAATTGAAGTGGGGCGATAAAAAAGGCTTTAATCCGTCAATGGTACTTTTACGGTAGATTTTGAAGGCATTCGTCACATCGTTATATGGCAGCTGAAACAACACCTGAATGGAGGTGTTTGCCATCCTGTTAATGATGAGCTTTAATTTAGGATAGTCCGTTATCACTGATTTACTGCTGAATCGCGTTCCAAAAACACAAGCAACATTCTCAGCTAGCATACAGCGATAAAACGCGACTAAATCGCGAGGGTTATCGGACTCATCAGCCATGAAAACAGCGACGATATCTCCGGAAAATCTTTCTAAGCCATAACGCACCGCATTCCCAAAACCATTGGGACCAAGATTGTTTACATACTTGAGCTCGGGAATATCATGGCTAAGTGTCTTAAGAAGATCCTCCGTAGCATCTTTTGAGTGATCATTCACAACCAGGATTTCGTGACCAATTTTCTCTTCTGTCAAGACCTTGTTTAATGAGGTGATCGTCGACTCAATGCACCCCTCCTCATTGTGAGCTGGGATCACAATCGATAGTTTAGGATTTTCCATACCGCTCCTCGCTGGCACTAATGATCTCCGACAAAATATCTTTTATGCTATATTTATACTTCCATTCAGGGTAATCAGCCTGGAAAGCTCGCACATCACTGATATACCAAATATGATCACCGATTCTATTTTGGTCAGTGACACTAAACTCCACCCTTTTCCCGCAGAATTCCTCGATCATATCGATTGCTTCAAGAATCGAGCAATTGCTATGGCGAGAGCCTCCCATATTATAAACAGCACCACACCTTGGATTTTTATGATACTCCCAAAAGCATGAAACCAGGTCTTCAGAGTGGATATTATCGCGTACCTGCTTACCCTTATAACCGTATATATTGTATTTTTTACCGATGATTGCACATTTCACGAGATAAGCCAAAAAGCCATGAAGTTCAGCTCCAGAGTGAGAAGGTCCTGTAAGGCAGCCACCACGGAACGACACTGTTTTCACGCCAAAATATCGGCCATACTCTTGAACCATCAGGTCAGCAGCTGCTTTCGACGCTCCAAAAATGCTGTGCTTGGAGTGGTCTATACTCATAGACTCGTCTATGCCAAACTCTGAAAACTCATGATCCTCGCTTAGCTCCCACCTTGTTTCAGTTTCTTTAAGGGGCAACTTATTTGGAGTATCGCCATAGACTTTGTTGGTGCTTGTAAAAATAAAACTCGCCTCCGGGCAGTGTTTTCGCGTGCACTCAAGCAAGTTGATGGTACCGACCGCATTGATACTAAAATCGGTCAGTGGCTCTTTTGCAGCCCAATCGTGACTAGGTTGGGCCGCTGTGTGAACAATCATTTCAATGTTTTTACCATAACTGGCAAAAACCTTCTCAATCGCGTCTTCATTGCGGATATCAATATCATTATGCTTAAAGCGATCTAAGCTATTTATTAATTTGTCAGTATTCCAACTAATGGATCCATCTTGTCCAAAAAAATACTGCCGCATGTTATTATCGATGCCAACAATATCAAGACCTTTTTCATGAAAGGACTTTGCGGTCTCACTTCCGATTAATCCCGATGAACCTGTAATAATGGCAACAGACATGATCTCTCCAATTTAGAATATTGACTTAAGCACATTTTCATTTGATTTGATCCAAGTGGAAATTTCCTCAAAAAGTTCCGCAAGGTGTATTTTAGGGGACCAGTTATAGGTATCTTTTGCCTTTTTATAGTCTGTCACATAGTAAGGAATATCTACTGGCGAAGTGTCTGCAACACCTTCGATAGATACTGAGTTTCCTGTGATTTCCTGGCATATTTTAGTTAACTCTGACAATGAAACCGAAATTTCATGCCCCCCACCGATATTAAAAGTATCACCTTGGTGAGACTCAATACTCGGCACTTGCTTTTGGATTAGGTCATAGAGGTCTCTTGGATGAAGCAAATCGCGGACTTGCTTACCTAAGCCCCCGAAACCGAAATACTTCAGAGGTTTTTTGAAAATATGATGGGCCACCCATAAGGTAAAAACCCCTTGATCTACTTTACCAAATTGCCCTGGCCCAGCCATAACCCCACATCGATTGGAGACAACCTTCATGTTATAGGTTTCTGCATATTCTTGGGCAAAATACTCAGCTGCTAATTTTGTGGTACCGTATAAAGACCTTGTTAAATGGGTTGGAAACTCTTCTGTGATACCGCAGGAGGTCAGGCCTGGAACCTTGCCAATTTGTTTTTCATCAATCACAAAGCGTGATTCGTTTTCAATTAAGGCAATTTCTTTCAGGGGTTTAATTGAATAAACTCTTGAAGTTGATAGAAAAATACTTCGATCAACTTTTTTACGAGCAAACTCAAAACAATTGATAGCACCCTGTAAATTTGTACCCAGTAGATATTGGGGAGAGCCATCATTGCCAGCATGAACGCTCGGCTCTGCAGAGGCCTCAATCAAGAGATCAAAGTTTCCAGGCAAATCTTCAAGGTCTGAGGGAGAACGGATATCCCCATGTACGAATTGGATGTCTAAAGATTTAAAGCGGGATAAATTTAGTTCTGAGCCCCTTCTTTTCAGGTTATCAAAAACAATCACCTCTGCCTTAGGATGGTCCTTTTTATAGTACTCAGCTAAAGATGAACCAACAAATCCTGCTCCACCGGTAATTAGCACAAGCAAAGTTTGCACCTCATTTTTAAAAAATCATATCTTATAAATTTACAGATAGTTGATAGCCTTGCAAATACTTTTAAAATGGATTCTATACCAGCATTAATAGTATGTCAGCTTGAGATGGGGGATTTGATGTTTTTCTTCATAAAGTACTTGCAAGCCCCCACTTGAAAGGGCTTAGAATCGCTCATTTCAAAATAGTGTAAGCGATCACTCACAAAGGCCCCTGATCTTCGACAGAAGACAAGCCCTGCTATAGCCTCTTTGCCACCTGCCAACTCAATGGACCTCAAAAAATTTTGATCGTTTAAGGGACGATCACTTCTATCCATAATAACTCTTCTGCGAGCACTAAATGCAATCTCTGGCGACCAATCCTCTCCCCATATTATCAGGGCCCCTTTTTTGAAGTTGTTTTGGGGAGCTGAAAAAGCTTTATTTACTTCGAAAAGGTCACCCCTAAATGCTAATTGCCCTCGTTTGTAGCCAGATTGATAAACGTCAGTCAAATGAGTGACAAGGTACACGCAAGAAAGCACAGCAGCAACATGTGGAAGCCAATGCTTTTTCTCCACCAGCACGCTGAAAGATAGGCCTACGGAGAGGATTAAGAAGATTGAGTTTGCATAGGCATAATAATCGTGGACCACGTATAAATTGGTAAAGACTGCAGGTACTAGGAGCCAGACGAATAAACAAGATAAAATTTGCAGAAAACGAGTTTTATTGAATAAGCCAAAAATAAGAAAAGGCAATATGGTTGATAATTTGCCGACAATGGTAGCAAGGTGTCCATTCAGAATTCTATCCCACGAACTCCAATCAAGTTTGGAGTCAATCGTTCCAAAGTTCCAGGTCTTCAATGCCTGAGACGTAATAAAACCTTGAGATAGTGGATTTTGCTCTTTTAGGAAATCAGTCCATCCGACCCAAATGCTGAGACAAAGCAAGGGAATTATGGCCAGTACTGTTCCGTAGCTAAGATACTTTAAAATGGTTTTCGCCTTCCATTTACCATTTTCCTGGAAAAATTTATGTAGCACAAAGAAACTTAGAAGAACATTGAAACCAAAAAAGGTTGTAATCTTTACTAAAGCGGCCAAAACCCCAAAAAACAAGGAAAAGACTGCCCATTTTACCCGATTGCTTTGCAGCCAATGGATACTAGCCCAGCAGTAAACCATGCACAATGCCAGAGCCGTAGACTCGATCATAAACGCCCATGAATAAAACTGATAAATGGGAGTCACGAGCATCAAGCTTACAATGAGCAATCGCGTCTTCACCGAGGTATTGATTTGCTTGAGGGTCTGATAAAGAAATATGAGAGAAACGAGGAACATAAGAACACTAACAAGCCTGCCGGATACACCCAAGGGGTAGCCTGTTGTATGATTTAGCACCGCCACTATCCATTGATAAAGCGGAAATTCCATTGGTATCGACCAAGGAGGGCCTAGCACAGGTGTTTCATAGGCGAACCAAGGCCCGCCTTGCGCTAGGAAGTAGGTGCTGATAGCTGTTTGCGTCTGTCGAAACCCATGGGAACCGGTGCCAATGGGAGAGTCCCAACCATATCCAAAAAAGTGGATAGCCCACCCCAATGAAAAGACGAACAGCAAGCCAAAAAAAGCATGGTCCAAGGGGGGCAAATACTTCATAATTTTTTGATACATAACTGCTCTATTTTTTCGCTTGTGGGTTAATTCAGCGCTAAGAAATTAGCCAGCCACAGAGATCTTTGGAGTGCTTAATAAGCATTTCGGGACTCAGCCAACTAGTCCTTACAACAAATATTTTTTCAATGTATGATGACGAGCATAAGTCTTTTCTGGCATCTTTTTCAAGCTCTTTTTGAAATTCTACAATGTGCAAGCCAAAATGCTTCTATTTGCATAGGGCTAAAAACATCGCGCTTAGGCAGGTCAAATTAGCTTCGTGTTATTTCCTTATCCTTAGGTCTATATTTCCACACATAGAAATGGTTTTGCTTATAGACTTTATCGTAATCCTTAGACTGATCTAGCTTTACAATGGCGGAGCTAACATTCTTGAAAAACCCTTGATAAAGTCCATCTATGACCACTATTTGTGGCGGATCATTCTGATCAAAAACCTTAGAGCTATCTTTCCAAATCAATTTAAGATCGTGCTTTTTCGGCACATAGGTTGCTAGGTAAAACTGAGTCATAACAGAGCTTGAAGCATAATCGGAAAGAGATTTCATAACCTGGTGAATCTGATGATGTCGTTCGCTCATTTTTAGATCATAAATGGTCTTTAATTGTGGGCTTCTTTGCAGCGTTTCAGGAATGTAGAAGTGGCTTCTAATTGAATAAATCATGATCATGAAACTCAGGGGCAATAGGACAACATTATAATGGGTAGCTTTCAGCTTGAACCTTAGATCTTCTCCTACCATCACATACTTTGAAGCCAATCTCAGTAGTTTTCTCAAGTTTAGCCACCCGAAGGGTAACACAATAAAAAAACAAACCATGGCCGAGTAAGAATAATAATAAGCGAGAGAAGCCCTATTGATTTCTGTTGCATTTGTCCAAAGAATTAAGGGCGCTAACGCCAGGAGATATCTATGGCCAGCCAAAACAGGAATCATTAGAAACATGATCTGAAACTGAAGGCCACTGCCCACAAAACACTTTGCTAAAACTGTGATGGGGTTCAACAAAAAATACAAAGCGATCTCTGTGGTAGAGCTACCGTAATTCCATATCGATTGCCTAAAAAACAATTGATCAGTCACGAAACGAGGCCATGCCCAAGCAATGACGAAAAAATAATAGAAAACGGAGATTCCGACACATGCAGCTGAAAAACGCCATTTTTTGCGATCAGCCAAAATCAGGGAGATCATGATCGTGTAAACAAAGAAATCTTGCTTCATCGCAAGACTAATTGCCAAGCAAATCAGAGCGTTTTTATGAAAGCCTTTACGCAAACAATAAGCAAAAAGCAGCAGTGAAAGCATTCCAAATACTTTAAAATGAGTATAAAGATTGATGCTCATCGTAAAGGGATTCAGCAAAAACATAAGTGCACAAGCCAAAGCAAGAGATCTATTTTTTAAGATCTCATTGCTGTATTGATAGACCACAGCTGCGCAAGCCGCCAACACGGCCGAATGACTGGCAATGTAGAATGTAAAGCTGTCAAATAGTTTGTAAACGAAGGCCAGTGGTACTAAGAATAAATCTAGATGGCTGCGTAGCATATAGTGGACCCCGTTTTTAGGACCATTTGATAAGTAAAACTCCTAAATGTAACATGCTGAATTTACATAAGGAGA
>JABSRF010000195.1 GCA_013215275.1 Oligoflexales bacterium
GAAGGGTACTAAAAAGTCCCATATTACAAGGATCATCATAACCTAAACGACATTTTTTGATGGAAACTTCTGATAAGGATAGATTTAGGTAATAATTGCTGATCCAATAGAAATATTTTTATTCCTAATTTGTTCCATAAGTTTTCTATTGATTTTTTCACAATGAGATTAATCAATAAGGCATGTGTAGCTGCTTTTTAATTTGTTAATGACAGGGAAATTGCCATTGACAAAAGTATTAAGCTGCACGTTGCAAAGTCTTTTCTTTGATGGATGTGTGGTCCTGAAGAAGAGTTTGAGCAGAAGGGAAGAGGGTTTAAAACTTGTGGCTTTGAGTCGTCCGAATAGCCTTATATTTTACTAGAATGCTACTTGCTCGGTGCTACATTCGGGAAGCAAACTTGGCTGATTCATGAGCCATGTATCAACCTTAGCTGCAGTATCTCGGCCTTCTGCAATAGCCCAAACAATTAAGCTTTGACCTCGACGACAATCACCAGAAGCAAAGACTCCAGGTAGGTTTGTCATTTTTGATTCGTCGGTCTTGCATTGGCCATTCGCTTCAAAGGCTAGGCCATTGCCTGCTAATAAACCTGATAGGTCAGGCTTGATATAACCTAAGGCAAGAAACACCAAATCACAGTCGTACCTTTTTTGGCTTCCATCAATTTCTTTAAACTCTCTGGAGTTAGAAGACCATTCCACATCCATTGCTTCTATTCCAATGCAGTGATTGTTTTTATCTAAAATAAAAGACTTGGTCGTTGTGTTGTACAGAGTTTTGCCTCCATTTGCGAAGTTTTCCTCCATAGAACTTGATACCTTGTAGGTTTGCTTGTACTGAGGCCAAGGATTTTCCTCACTACGCTCTTCAGGAGGCTTTGGCCTAAGCTCGAAGTTTAGGACTGATTTAGCACCTAACCTCAGCGCAGTTCCAATGCAATCTGATCCTGTATCCCCACCACCGATGACCACAACGTTTTTATTTTTAACGTCGAGTTGTGCTTTTCCTGGTAAATGCTGCCTGCTTAAGAAGTCCATAGCGTAGTAAACTCCTAAGCCATTGCGGCCCTCTACTTTCAAGTCTCTAGGGACCTCACTGCCGATGGCTAAAACAACTGCATTGAACTCTTCTTGTAGTTGTGTAAAAGTTTTGTCTTTACCAATCTCGCACCCTAAATGGAAGCTAATTCCCTCTTCTTCTAGCAAGCTCAAACGTCGATCGACGATGTACTTTGGTAGCTTGTATTCTGGAATTCCATAACGTAGCAAGCCGCCTGCTTGTACTGATTTTTCAAATACCTCCACCTTATGGCCTGCTCTGTTTAGCTGTTGTGCGCATGCTAAACCTGCTGGCCCAGAGCCAATAATAGCCACTGACTTGCCGGTTCTTTGTTCAGGTACCTGCGGGTGAATCCAACCATTTGTAAAACCCTTCTGGATAATTTCCCATTCGAGGTGCTTGATGGTGACTGAGTCGTCAATTAAGCCCAATACGCAAGAGCTTTCGCAAGGTGCCGGACAAACCAGGCCTGTAAACTCGGGGAAATTGTTGGTGGCATGAAGTAATTTAAGGGCTTCTAACCACTGTTCCTTTTTTACTAGGTAATTGAATTGAGGAATTGGGTTTCCGATGGGACAAGCGCTACTACAAAATGGAATGCCACAGCCCATACAGCGGTTTGCTTGGGTAAGGGTTCTGGCAATGCCAAAGCCTTTTTCATGGGTGTTGAAATCATTGATCCGTTCTCGAGGTGACCTCAATGAAGGAAGCTCGCGATTATAAAGCATGAAACCTTTGTGATTATCCATGAAATGCACTCCTTGCCCCAGCTGCTGCAGAAGACCTTAAGTAACGTTTGTATTCTCTAGGGATCACTTTAATGAACAAAGAACTTACTTCTTCCCAATTTTCGAGGATTTCTTTTGCCGTTTTTGACTGAGTATAATGGTAGTGATTATTGATGAGCTTTAAAAGCTCAGGATAATCCTCTTCGTCGATTTGCTCTAAGTCGACCATGCCAACATTACACCGCCTAGAAAAGAAACCCTCTTCGTCAATGACATACGCGATGCCACCACTCATACCTGCAGCAAAGTTACGTCCAGTGTGACCCAAGACAACGACTTTTCCCCCTGTCATATATTCACAGGCATGGTCACCAGTTCCCTCAACCACTGCAATACAACCTGAGTTTCTTACTGCAAAACGCTCACCCACACTGCCTGAAATGTAAACCTGCCCTCCGGTTGCTCCATAAAGTAAAGCATTCCCTGCAATCCAATTGTCCTTGGGAAAAAAGGTAGCATCGGACCCTGGCTTGATGGTGATTAAACCGCCACTCATACCCTTGCCTAAGTAGTCATTCGCTTCACCTTCCAAATTAATATAGATGCCTGGGGCTAAAAAAGCACCGAGGCTCTGCCCGCAACTGCCAGTAAGCTTTAATTTAATGCTTTTTTCGGGTAAGCCCTTTTGTCCATATTTTTTGCTTAACCAGCCACTAAGCATCGTGCCTACTGAGCGATGTTGGGTTGAAATTTCTTGGTTAATATTTGCTGTGTCTCCCTCTGAAAGCTGCCTGCTAACCTTATCAATAAGTCTATTGTCGATAACCTTTTCCACTCCATGCTTTTGAGAGATCACCTTTCTCCTGGCATCACTTGGTCTTGGCTCAGGTTGGTAGCAGATCTTTTCCCAGTTGAGGAGGTGGGATCTTGAACGGCTGCATTCTGTATTTGCTTGGAGCATTTTTGATTGACCAATAATCTCATTGAGGCTGGAATAACCCAGTGAGGCGAGGATTTCTCGCACCTCTTCTGCTAAGAAGTTCATTAGGTTCATAATGTGTTCAGGCTTGCCGGTGAAGTTTTTGCGAAGCTCCTTGTTTTGAGTAGCAATGCCTACAGGGCAAGTATCAAGGTGACACTTACGCATCAAGACACAGCCTTGGGCGATCAAAGGGAGGGTCGCGAAACCAAATTCTTCTGCCCCCAATAGCGCGGCAATGATCACATCTCTGCCTGTTTTCATCTGGCCATCTGCTTGGAGCTTTACACGCCCTCTCAATCCATTCAAAAGGAGTGTTTGCTGGGTTTCCGCTAAGCCTAGTTCCCAAGGCATCCCAGCATGCTTGATAGAGCTAATAGGGGATGCTCCAGTGCCACCATCATGACCAGCTATGATGATAGTGTCTGCATGAGCTTTAGCGACTCCAGCAGCAATGGTGCCAACCCCCCATTCAGAGACTAGTTTCACTGAGATGTCTGCTTGAGGGTTGACATTTTTAAGGTCGAATATGAGCTGTGCCAAGTCTTCGATTGAGTAAATATCGTGGTGCGGAGGTGGGGAGATCAAAGAAACCCCTGGGATCGAGTGACGGAGCTTTGCAATATAGGCATTAACCTTGTGTCCAGGTAACTGCCCTCCCTCACCTGGCTTTGCTCCCTGGGCAATTTTGATCTGAAGCTCGCTCGCGTTGACCAAATAGTTGGTCGTGACTCCGAAGCGGCCCGATGCAATCTGTTTGATGGCAGACCTTTTAAGCCTGCCTTGTTTATCTGCTGTAAATCGAACCGGATCTTCGCCCCCTTCGCCACTATTCGATTTTCCTTTGAGGGCATTCATAGCAATGGCAAGGTTTTCATGAGCTTCTGGTGATAAAGCTCCCAGGCTCATAGCACCTGTAACAAATCGCTGAACAATTTCGGAGGCTGGCTCAACTTGGGAAACAGGGATGGGCCCTCGGTCTGAGTTTGCTTTTAAGTGACTGCGTAAGATGGTCTTACTGGAATTTTGTAGGTCATTGCTATAGCGCTTAAATTTTTCGTAAGAACCCTCTCTGACTGCTTGCTGGAGCAAGGCAATGGAGCTGGGTGTGTTTAAGTGCTTTTCACCATGGGGGGTCCATTTGATATCCCCTCCCCAGGGAAGTTTTGGAATGCCACCAGGCGCTTTTGTAAAGCCGTGCTGGTGATGGAACACTGCATCTTCTTGGATCTCTTTTAAGCCAATACCGCCCAAGACTGAGACACTGTCATTGAAATAGCGGCTAGCAAGTTCTTGAGATAGGCCCACCAGCTCAAAAATCTGTCCACTATGATATGAGCGAATGGTGGACACTCCCATCTTGGACATAATCTTATAGAGGCCCTTATTGATCGCTTTGTGATAGTTGCGATCATAAAAGGCAGTAGGGTCCTCGTAATCTACTTCGTTGCCATCGCGAGCAGGCAAAATTTCTCTCGACCTTAAATCGCGGATACATTCAAAGGCCAAATAAGGGTTGATAGCATTAGCTCCGTAGGCAATGCACACTGCCATGTGATGCACCAAACGAGCTTGTCCTGTTTCCAAAATAATACCAATTCCGCCTCTTTTACCTTTCTTAATCAGGTGAAAGTGAATGCAAGCTGTTGCTAGTACTGCTGGAATAGGCACCAATTTTTCATCGATTCCACGGTCAGAGAGGATCAGCGTGTTGTATCCAAGATGGATTTTGTCTTCAGCTTTTTTGCAGATCTGGTTTAACGCGGATTCGAGGGCTTTATCTCCCTGGTTTTTATCAAAAACCATTGGAATTATGCTGCCTCTAATACAGAGGTTCTTAGTCTGGGCGAGCTTTTCAAGATCATAATTATTTAAGATGGGACTGCTAAGGCGCAGCTGACGACAGAACTCTCGCCCCTCTTCGAATGCATTCCACTTGGTCCCGAAATAGGAGTTCATTCCCATCACGATTTCTTCGCGAATGGGATCAATGGCTGGGTTTGTTACCTGGGCAAAGCGTTGCCTAAAATAATCAAACAAGAGCTTTGGTTTTTCAGACAGAATAGCCAGCGGGCTGTCGTTACCCATGGAGCCGACTGCTTCTTGGCCATCGGTAAACATTGGTACGAGCTGCTCCATCAGCTCTTCATCAGTGTACGAAAAAGCTTTCTGATAAGTATTTAACTTATGTTTTAAGGCTTTAGGGGGCTTAATGGGCTCAGGCAATTGCTCAAGGTCGGTTAGGTTTTGGCGAAGCCAGGAGCCATAAGGGCGTTTACCAAGAAAAGTCTTCTTGGCTTCATCGTCGTCCATGAAGACGCCTTTTTGCATATCCACGTATATCATTTTGCCTGGCCATAGACGTCCTTTGAATAGGGTCTCATGGTCTTTGAGTGCTAGCATGCCTGCTTCAGATCCAAAAATAATCCGATTATCTGTGGTGAGGCAAAAACGCGCAGGTCTTAGTCCGTTACGGTCGAGGGTGGCCACGAGCTGGTTATTGTGAAACCCTGCAATGGTGGCTGGGCCGTCCCATGGCTCCATGAGGTTGGAGTGGTACATGAAAAAATTTTTGCGTTTTTCATCCATATGGGTGCGGCTTCTCCAGGCTTCTGGAACCATCATAGCCAAGGTATGAGGTAAGCTGCGCTCAGTGTGGCAGAAAAACTCTACAGCGCTATCAAAACTTGCAGAATCTGAAAGCCCTGGAGCTATGATGGGCTTTAAGTCTTCAATTTCATTCTCTTCAAGGTTCGGATGATCAAGATGCGTTTCACGAATCCGCATCATGTTGCTGTTCGCTTGCACAGTGTTGAATTCGCCGTTGTGGGCACAGATACGGTAGGGATGGGCGAGTTTCCAGGAGGGGAAGGTGTTTGTCGAAAACCGTTGATGAACGATGGCAACAGCTGATTCGATGAGGGGGTTATCAAGGTCTGAAAAATAAGTATGGAGCTGATCTGCTAGGAACATTCCTTTATAAACGATCGTCTCACTGGATAGGCTACAGATGTAGAACTGATCTAAATCTTTACGCCTGCATTCAAGGACGAGCTTCTCTATTTTTTTTCGAGTCCTGAATAAAATAAAGCCAAAATCTTCATCGCTTTCAGTTTCTTGTTCCAGAAAAACTTGGATAATTTGTGGCTCACAGGCCTTTGCGCCTTTGCCGAGGACGGATGAGTCCGTTGGCACTGTGCGAAATCCAAGCAACTTTAACTGGAAGGAGCTCAAGACATCTTCTACGATCTTAGCGTAGAATCTTTTGGCATCAGCTGTTTTTGGAAAGAAGATATTGCCGCATGCGTACTTTCCTAATGGAGGCAATTCAAAGTCTAATGCAGTCCGGAAGAACTTGTCGGGAATTTGCATTAAGATACCTGCTCCATCACCCGTCTTTGGGTCAGCACCAGCTGCGCCTCGATGGGTTAGGTTTTTTAGCATCGTCAAGCCATCGCTGACGATGCCATGTGACCTCTGTCCTTTAATATTTGCAATAAATGCTAATCCACAGGACTCATGCTCCTTGCTGGGGTGGTAAAGGCCTTGCGGCTCAGGGAATGCTGAACGACTGTATAGACTCATGGAATGATCTCCCTCCTACGCGGAGCTGGTGTCTTTTTGGTCAGGTAGAACAGTATGGATCGAACGACTGCGCGTTTACCGGTGCTGATTAAAATTAATAAAAAAAATCCTGGTAAAAAAGTCATAAATCTACTTGACCTATTAACGATAATGAGATTCAATATCATTAATGGATGCTTGTCCTTTAGCTAGGCAGGGAAACTATCCCTGCCCAGGGCTCAAAATAGAAAGAGTCGCTAACGGAATTAAGTTTATTTGTGAAGTAGGTTGGTTTTACCGGCAAAAAGGGAATGATCAGATCATTCCTTTTTTTTTATAAAGGGTTTGAACAAAAATTTTTGATGATTTTCAAAAAAAAATAAATTTAAAACCTAGAATTCCGATAGATCCCCGCAGTACGATCAAAGAATCTGTGTTTTGAAAACCAATTATTTTTATGATGTGAACAGCAACATGATTCACTGGTTTTATTAAAAAGAAAACCACTGCATGAAAACTTCAAGCTTATTTGGATTAATCGCTATCGTCTTATTGGCTGCATATTCCTGCAAGCCAGCAACGCAGCGAGATACCTCAAATGAAAACCAAGAACTTGATTCAGGTATAAATGACCTAAATTCCGATGGACCGGATACAAGAAAAAGCTATAAAGATAAGTTTGACCAAGCTATCGAAGACTTTCGGTTTGCTTTCACTCAATTAGCTAGCGATCCTGATCAGAAGTTTCCACAAAGTAGCACCATACTAAACTCATCTAGTATCTGAATCTATTGATAGTCGAAACCATAAT
>JABSRF010000196.1 GCA_013215275.1 Oligoflexales bacterium
AGTGCGCAATCACAGGCCAGAACTGTACTAAAATTAACCATCAATGGGTAGGACATTTATTTGGAGTTACCTAAGGTTATATACTCGCTAGCCTAGGTGAGCATCAAAAACCTTGCTTCTTTATTAAGGATAACCTCTTACAAAGCCTCTTGACAGCATGGGCTTGATCCATAATGTAGCTTAAGGTCTAATGACTGGTCAGCATAAGCTTGGTATCCTTAGCGCGCCGCCGAGGTCCACCACTTTCAAATTAAGGGAAATAACTATGAATGAAGTCACGATCGTTGGAACAGGGCCCGCTGGATTAACTGCTGGTATTTATACAGCAAGGGCGGGTTTAAAGCCGGTCATCTATGCAGGCATACAACATGGTGGCCAGCTTACAACCACCACTGAGGTTGAAAACTTCCCAGGGTTTGCGAAGGGAATTATGGGGCCAGAGCTCATGACCGAGATGACCTCTCAGGCGGAGAGGGTTGGGGCAAGTGTCATATACGAAGAGATCACTAAAGTAGATTTTTCAAGTCAGCCTTTGAAACTATGGAGTGATGACAAGCTTATTGAATCCCGAACGGTGATCATTGCAACGGGAGCGAGTGCGAAGACACTAGGTTTGCCGGATGAAGGAAAGCTAATGGGCCGTGGGGTTTCAACCTGTGCAACCTGTGATGGCTTTTTTTACAAAGATAAAAAAGTTGCGGTCGTAGGTGGTGGTGATTCAGCTATGGAAGAAGCCCTCTATTTAGCAAACCTGTGTTCCGAAGTCTTGCTGATTCATCGTCGCAATGGTTTTAAGGCTTCGAATATTATGTTGGAGAGGGCCAAGAAACATCCAAAAATCAAATTTATGATTCCTTACACGGTCACAGAAACTCTAGCTGACCAGACAGGGCTGACAGGCATTAAAGTCCAAAACCTTTCTGACCAAAGTGTGCAGGATATTGAGTTGGATGGTTTATTTTATGCTATCGGGCACACCCCTAACTCATCCATTTTTGCTCCCTATGTAGACTTGGATGACCACGGCTACCTGAAAGTTGAAGAGTTTACGAAAACAAAGGTACCAGGAGTCTTTGGTGCAGGAGATATCGCAGACCCTGTTTTCAAGCAGGCAATCACTGCTGCCGGAATGGGGTGTCAAGCTGCGATTCAAGCTGCGAAATTCATAGAAGAGTGGGAACACAGAGGGTAACTATGAGCATCATCAAGGGTATTTCTGACAAGATCAGGGGTAAAAGACAAGGTCACAAAGATAAAACCCAACTGAACAGCCTCAGTGAGGCCACTGTTTATGAAGCTTTGAAGTCTGTTGTTGATCCAGACCTTCACAAAGATATTGTTTCGTTAGGTTTTGTAAAAAAAGTCGAGATTAATGGCTCAATAGTCAATGTGACCGTTCAGCTAACGACTCCAGCTTGCCCTGTTAAGGAGGAGCTGAAGAAACAGTGTGAAGACTCTATTTTGAAAATTCGGGGGGTAAACGAGGTAAATGTTACCTTAACCTTCCCGTCGTCATCTAGGCCAGCACAAGCGGCAGAGAAAAAAAACAATGGCCTCGTCCAGGTTAAGAATATCATTGCAGTTGCATCAGGAAAAGGTGGGGTCGGAAAGTCGACCACAGCCATGAATTTAGCCCGGTCCCTTGCTCGTACTTCTGCAAAGGTTGGAGTGATTGACGCTGATATTTATGGGCCTTCTATCCCAACCTTGAGTCAAGCTGGTAAGCCAACTCAGATGGATGGGGAGCTGGTTATTCCTCCCGAGGTTGATGGAATTAAGCTTATATCGGTTTCTATGTTCAGCCAAGGTGACAAAGCTCATATTCTTAGGGGGCCTATGGCTGCAAATTTGGTCAAGCAGTTTCTTTCCGGGGTGGCATGGGGGGAGCTTGATTACCTCCTCATCGATTACCCTCCAGGGACTGGTGATATTCAGTTGACCATTTCTCAGATCGCATCTTTAGCTGGTGCCGTGATCGTCACCACACCTCAGGAGCTTGCACTTGCTGATGTGAAAAAAGCGATATCAATGTTTACGACCATGAAGGTTCCTATCATCGGTATCATTGAAAATATGAGCTATTTTATCTGTGATGGTTGTGAAAAGAAGCACTATATATTTAAGACCGGTGGTGGTAAGAAACTGGCAAAAAATTCAGGTTTACCACTACTTGGAGAGATTCCTATTGAACCATATATCGTCAAGGCTAGTGACGAAGGTCTAGATTTTGACAGCGAGGGTTCGAAGCTACCCGAGTCTTATAAACAGGTAACAGATCGAGTTGTCAGGGAGCTAGCAATTTTGAATTCTAATCAAGGTCTCGGTTTAAATTCATTCTCTTTAGCTTGGAAATAGAGGTATGGAAAAGTTTTATTCAGTCAGAGAAATATGGCAAAAAGATGCAAGCACCCTCGGCATTGTCTGGAGTGATGGGCTTGAGTCTTCATACGACGTGGTGATGCTAAGGCGCAGATGCCCTTGCGCTGCTTGTGTCGATGAAATGACAGGCAAGCGTTTGCTGAGTGCTTCACAGGTAAAAGACAGTGTAAGGCCCGTGGCAATCAATTCAGTGGGCAGGTATGCACTGAATATTGAGTTTAATGATGGCCATAAGACCGGAATATATAGCTTTGAAAGTCTAAGAAAGCCAGAAATGAATCATTCGTGATGGTATGGTGTACCGCTTATGATATTGAACGCTCGGTATACCTGCTCATGCAGCAGCAGCCAAGCTAAATCCGAGGGGAAGGTCGCGTTGGATAAGCTCCAGTGGTAGTCTGCAGTGGTTGAAATTTCGGAGGGCAATCCATAAGGGCTGCCAACTACAAAAACCAAGCTTTTCGTCATGGGTGAATCTTTTTGCCTTGCTATAAAACTTGAAAGCTCCGTTGAACTCCATTGCTTCCCTTTCTCATCAAGACAGACAATTATTTGCCCAGTCTTTTGCTTAAGGTCGGTCAGATACTTCAAGGTTTGGTCGTTGTTTTTCAGCTCAAGAAACTCGATTTTGCTGAATGATTTAAGTCTATTATGGTAGACTGTTAGCAGTGGTTGAAATTCTTTTTTAATTCTTCCAATTTTAAGCAATCGAATTTTCATACTAAAAAACCTAAGTCTACTATCCTATAATTATGTACAAGGTCTTGTATTATATTTTTCATTAAAAATCCACTTTTGAATTTGATTTCCAAAAAGATATCAATTGAAATGTTTGAGCATATTTTTAGCAGATTCTTTAATCTAAATCATAAGCAAGGCAGGCATATGGTAATCCCAGCGTTTTAGATTATAATAGAGATGAAGAACCAAGCTACTTTGAGCCTGTATTTGATAAGCAATTACATTCCAAGGTAAGGGACTATTTAAGTAAATTTGTTAAGGTGTATTTATGAGTAATAAAATTTTTGTAGGTGGGATTAACTGGAAAACTAATGAGGAAGCTCTTGAGAATAAATTTGCAGAGATAGGGCAAGTGACCTCGGTTAAAATCGTGTACGATCGGGAAACTGGAAGATCAAGAGGTTTTGGTTTCGTTGAGTATGCAACACCAGAAGAAGCAGGTGAGGCAGTCAGTAAACTCGATGGAGTCGAATTTGAAGGTCGTAACATTAAGGTGTCCATTGCGAAGGAACGCAACGAAAGAGGTGGCCGCGGAGGAGGCAGTGGTGGACGTAACTTTGGTGGTGGAGGCGGCAATAGAAATTATGGTGGAGGAGGCGGAGGAGGCAATCGCTGGTAGCATTCGCTCTTCCTCATTTTAAGGAACCTTTCAGTAATTTTTCTTACCTTAGGCCATACATAAAAATATCCTATTTGAAATATAGTCAAGGTGCTAATGCTTTAGCAACTTGACTGCTTGTGTTAAGACTTCAAGCATGGAATGAATTCTAAGCTTTGCATTAGAAAGGATTGTCATGGTTGAAGATTACAAAGTTTTTCGGGTACACAAAAACGAAAAGGGCCTAAAGTCTGGCTTTGAGCAACAAGCTTTTGAACCTATTGCAGAGGACCAGGTCAGGATAAAGGTCAAACACTCCAGCATTAATTACAAAGATGCTCTTGGTGTCACGGGAAAAGGAAAGATCTTTCGTAAGCTTCCCATTGTTCCTGGAATTGATGCAGTTGGTGAGGTCGTTGAGTCTAAGTATGCTGATTGCCCGAAGGGGAGCTCAGTGATTGTTACCGGTTGTGGCTTAGGTGAGTTGCATGACGGTGGTTATGGGCAATATGTCACCGTTCCAGGAGATTGGGTCGTTGCGCTTCCCGATGGCTTATCAATGAAAGAGGCTATGATCTTAGGTACCGCAGGTTTTACCGCAGCCATTTGTGTTTATCGATTGGAGCTAAATGGCCTTAAACCTAGTCATGGTCCAGTCCTGGTTACCGGTGCGAGTGGTGGAGTTGGGTCTGTTGCTGTTGATATACTATCCTCTCGATCATACGAAGTCGTGGCAGTTTCAAGAAAAGCTGAAGCTGAAGGGTACCTTAAATCCATTGGAGCAAAGGCAGTCATCAAGCCAGATGAAATCATCGGTTTAAAAAGGCCTCTAGAGTCAACAAAGTATGCAGCTGCGATTGATAATTTAGGCGGGCAAGCGCTCGGAGGTGTGCTTGCCTGTATTGATTTATGGGGTAGTGTCGCTTCGGTTGGCCTTGCATTAGATCATGAGTTGCGGACAACTGTGATGCCTTTTATTTTAAGAGGGGTTAGTCTGCTTGGAATAAGCTCAACCAACTGTCCTTACCCCCTTAGAAAAGAACTCTGGCAAAAACTAGCCGGTGAGTATAAGCCTAGGCATCTTGAAGAAATTGTAAAGGGTGAGGTTCCCCTCAGCCAGATAGACCAAGCTTTTATGCCGTTCATAGAAAGGAAAACTAGTGGTCGGTATATTGTTAACTGTCAGGAATAGCGACGATTGAGGTGATTTATGCTTACTGCTGAGCAGCTTAACTCATTTAAGGAATCGGGATTCTTGGTCCTAGAGGACTGGGTCAATGAGTTGGAGTGCGAGCAATTGAAAGCTCAAATGCACTACATAATAAACGAAAATTCGGATATAATTCGTAACCATAGGAGCATTTTTTCAACGACTACCAAGGATCATGAAAAAGATAAGTACTTCTTGGATTCGGCTGAAAAAATTAGCTTCTTCTTCGAAAAAGATGCTTTCTCTTCTGAAGGAGAGATTCAGTTTCCACCTGAGCGTGCACTCAATAAAGTAGGTCATGCTTTGCATCAGCTTGATCCAGTATTTAAAAAATTTGCTCTGGATGAAAAAATCTCGGGCTTGTGTAAAGCCTTATCTCAATACAAGATGCCTCTTTGTATTCAATCTATGTATATATTTAAACAAGCAAATATTGGGGGGGAAGTCGTCTGTCACCAAGATAGCACTTTCATCCATACCAAGTCGGGAAAGCTACTTGGTATGTGGCTTGCTCTTGAGGATGCAGATAGAAATAATGGCTGTTTATGGGGCATACCAGGAAAATACTCTGGAGAGCCTAGATCAAGGCTTATCAGAGATGGCTCAAATCTTTCTATGAAGGTTGCAGATAACAGTGAATTTGACCTAAATAGATTGGTTCCTATTGAGGTTAAAAAAGGTAGCCTAGTGGTTTTCAATGGATTGTTTCCCCATCTAAGCTATGAAAACAAGTCTGAAGACTCTCGCCATGCTCTCACTTTGCATTGGGTCGATGGTAGGGAAGATCTTTCACCGGAAAACTGGCTTTCTAAGGTCAGTGCCTGAAAAAGAAGTTGATTTCTTTAAGTTTGTATTAATTTATGATTAAGGAATCAATTTCTATTTCCCGAATGGGACAGAATTTACTAAATTTTCTATCACAATGTAAGCAAGCATAAAATTGAATTGGGACAAAAACGGCATCACTTTAAGGTTTAGTAGTGTTAAAATGATCTATGAGCGCTTTGCTTGGCACTTTTAGTAAGATTCGCAACTTGCGAGTGTGGGAGGCTGTTATGACCATGACGAGTATGGATAAATTAGGTAAAACAAAAACCCAAAAAGTTGCCGAGAAAATATTTCTATCTCATCAAAGCGTATTTTTATGCATTGCCATTGGAGCTTTTTTAATTGCCAATACAAGCTTTTTGGTCGGAGAACAACTTAGGTTTTACCAATCTGCAGGTCTGGGTTTTGTTTGGGCCTTAATAATTGCTTTTTTTAGTGAATTTTCGGTGGTTTTCATGGCTGCGTTTGGGATGGCGACAAAAAAATGGTTTCGCCGGCTCCTATCATTTGGAGTGGTGACCGGGCTCCTACTTTTAAATTACTATCACCCTCATACCCATGCCTTAGTGGACTCTCTTAGTTTTTTTGGACGTGCAAGTTTGTCCGAAATTGAGCCCTTTTTATTTGATAAATTGCAAATCTTGATCATGATTTGGAATCTGATCTTGGGAAGTTTGATAGGCTATCTGCTACGAAATATTGTTAGAGTGAATCTGATTCATACCAACTTACTACGCTGAGAATATTGCTTCAACTTGCCTTCCATTCTTATTCAAAATTATAACCATTATTAATTATTACAATAAATAAATACCATTTAAAATGCAAAATACATGAGTATTACAGCAAATTTTTCCGTGAATTTAGTTGAGTTTTTTGATAAAAGGCCAGCGCCTGCTTTGTAGAGGGTCTTATATAAATTGCTTACACTTTAGATTGTAAAGGCAAAAAATGGTCCTAAATCACATATTATCTAAATCTTTATTGATCTTGTTCTTTCTTTGTTCTTCTGTGGCAACCTTGGGAGCACAGAAAAATAGCGATGACCATAAACTTTTTAAGTATAGTGTTGTCATTTCTGAGCTGCCAAAGGAGATCAAGGAGCTAGAAAAAAGTGTGGCTCAATTAAGAAAGTCTTACGGTAAGAACAAAGCAAAGGAAATTGAGACATCAAACTTGCTCAAGGAAGCGGTGGTCAAGGTTTCGAGTCTAGACCCTAATCAAGCGATCTTTTAAATGGTAAAATTGAGGTTTTTTGGCAAATGGGTTTTGATAGCCTTTTGAG
>JABSRF010000197.1 GCA_013215275.1 Oligoflexales bacterium
CCTTATGTAAATTCAGCATGTTACATTTAGGAGTTTTACTTATCAAATGGTCCTAAAAACGGGGTCCACTATAATATGCCATGAAACGATTTATTGCTAAATTTAAATATGACCAAACATCTATCATTCACACACTAGAAAGAGCTAACAGATCAGGGGTTTACACATCGAGCGGCAAAAGCTTGGTTAAAGAAGCCCGTAGAAAGATTAGCAATCATATTGAGTTTGATGTTTACCAATTGAAAGCAAAAATAGCTAAAGATCCCGACTGGAATAAGTCTGAACAAACAAAGCTAATTTTAAAACGACTAATGATTTATCAAAATGAGCTTAATAGGTTTTCTCGCAAGTTTTCGGAATACACTGGTGCGGAGCTGCATACAAACAATTACATCCGGCATATGCACTACGATTTTTCCAAGCTTGTTGCAAACTTGAAGCAAAGGTTTCAAAAAGATGAAAACGAATTGTCTCGAGCTCTGAGTTTATTAGAAGTTGGCAACATGGATGACAATAAAGCATCCTAAAACAAACTATGCCCTTCCCTAGGTTGTAAAAAGAGAGTAGGATGGAATGTCCTTTTTTCTCTAGATACAACCGAATGAAGGCAAAGCATTGGACAAGAAAACTATCTCTATAGCAGTTTCAATACTCGTAGCAGTTTTAATAGTTAGTCAAACTTATGACTTTATAGTCAAGAGGCAAGCGAATGCATTGCTTCCTGATGGGCCTGGAAAGACAGAGTTTATCGATCGTTGTTCAAGCTGCCATAACATCGAACGGGTCATTAAAACTCAAAAATCATTTGAAAATTGGGAAGCTGCGATCTTGTGGATGCAGAAAATGCAAGGCATGAGCCCTTTGCCTCAGGCGGAAAAACAGCTTCTCATCAATTATTTAGAACAAAACTTCCCTTTGAAGAAAGGCGAAGAAGGCAAGCAACCTTGACCTCCTTAAGGCTTAAATCATAAATCCAGCCGGTAGGCTTTCCCCAAACAATCGATTCTTACCTGCTAAGTCCAAAGGTTTAACAGTGAGCAATTGGTCTCTATAATTCACTCCCTGGTCGAACCTTAAAATCAAGGACAAAAGCTTATCCCGATATTCTTCACTTAGATCAAGTTCACGATCATCAACCAAGCGCCCAGATTGCACAAAAAAGTGCAGAAGCCCTTGATACTGATCCTTAGAAAAATCTAAATCAGCAAGCTCATCAATCCAAGCCTGAACAAAGTGAGGGCGAACTATGTTTTCAGGGCCACCGTACAAGGGAATCCTTGAGGCTATACGACCCAAAGCCCAAATTTTTTGGCTAAGGTACTCTGGCTTTCTGGCTTTTATTTGTTTGATTAAAGCGGAGCCCAGTTGAATTTTTTTATTAACTGAAATCAATTCCAAGGAGCCTGCCAGCATATACATCTCTGGGTTTGCAGTGCCTTTTCTCAGCAAAGGCGCTATTTTTGCAAAGAGTTTCTCCTGTTTACCTTTATCAAGTCCCCCAGAAACCCTGCGCCATAGGATCCACCACTGAGCCTGGACTTGCTTCCCCTTTGGAAAGGCCATGCCACGCTCGAATGCATGCCACACTTCCTTCATTCGAAAATTATCAAGGGTATCTCCGTACCCTGGGCGTAAGCAATAGCCCGCAAGGTTTAGCCAAGTCGTTTCATGGGTCTCAGAACGCCCTCGCCTTGTTTCGCCTTCCCTTAAGGTTTCCCAAATACCACGCAAGAGTTCCAGATTCCAAGAGTCGCGAGAAAGCCCGATCGTCGACTCGATTTCACGACTTAATTTATTAGGGTTAATCTTTACAGCCCCAGGCTTTGCTTTACCGTATACCTCAAGAATTTTATCTTGAACAAGAAGGTAGGCGTCTGAGGCATGGAATCCAGGGCTAGCAGAGTTTTGCTGTTCTTCTAAGCCACGACTATTGTTTTTAATAGCGGACTCTTGAACGTTAAAGCTTAGGCGCCACTTCTGGCTCGGCATGTTTGAGCTATTTTCTTTTGCCACACAGTCAATTGCCAAGAGGCCTGTTTCTGATAAGCCAAGCTCTAAATTGACTGCAAGCAACTCGGGATCGCGACTTTTTCTCTTGGTTTTTCCGGGTAGTTCCAGCTTTGTTTGTAGAGGTGGCATCCGCTTAAGATCAGGGATATCAGTTTTTGAGACTAAGGTACCGACGGGAATAGAGTCTGATTGGAGCGAACAGTACATTTGAAATGACACTGGTTGACCAAGAACAACCTTAACATCCTGCTTTTCTAATCTCAGTTTTTCTCCACCAATAAAGCCTTTCGGCAAAACACTCATGATCTTGTGAGGTTTGTTAGGTCCTAGAGATACCTCTACAAAAAGGTTTCTTGGATAACCACTCTTAATCCGACCATGCTTGAAGTGAAGGCTTGCTCCATACCATGCAGCTCCCTTTGCAACGGCAAGGTGCATTGAATCATTATTTAAAACGATAGGAGCTTTTTTCTGCCATTCGGCAATTTGATTGCGCAATAGCTCTTGTAAATAGCTCGGTACTAGAGTTCCACCAGTGAAAAGGACAGCATCAATGCTTCTCCCCGATAAAAAACCGGCTAGGTGACGCGTAATGGCGCTATCCTTAGCATAGGGAAGCCCCCACTCCTTAAGACCTGATCTTTTTTCCTGAGCCTGGCTGTCTCTTTGACAGGATGGAAAAAAACCTTGGCAAACCAATTTTTGGATCTCACTGGGCTTCACGGACGTAGACGCCCCACCACCAAATAAACTGGAACCAGTGCCGACAATAGATATATGAAGCTCATCATCGGACACTTGCGAGTTGTCCTCGAGAGAGCGTTCTTTTAAATCTCGTGCCTCTGCCACTAAAGCTGCCCACTGATGGGAATGCAGAGACTTAATCTTATTTTCTTTTCTAAGCTTTTCTTCTAAAAAGTGAGCGATTTTTAAATCTATGTTGTCTCCACCCAGAAGGATATGGTCGCTCACTGCAATACGGCTGACTTCCAGTGGCTCACCGTGACCATCAAGCTCAAGCAAGCTAAAATCAGTGGTCCCCCCACCAATATCGCAAATAAGAATCTTCTTTTTGCCAAGCTCACTTGCAAAAATTATCTCCTTGGCTTTTTGGGAAGAGGATTCAATGCAGGCTTTAAAATTTGCTGACTGGGGAGACAGTGTTTGCTGCCAGTGATAAAAGGCTGCCTGCGGCTCTTCGAGCAATGACAAGTGGTCGGTGGAATAACCAGCCATCCTTGCTGCCGCTAAGGTATATTGACTTGCAACCTCATCAAATGAGGCTGGCACCGTAATAATCACGCGCTGATTCTTTAAAAGGTAAGCCTCTTCATGGCTAGCCATCTCCTCATTCCACACATCTTTTAAGTGCTTTAGATATAAGGAAGACACCTCAATAGGCGATAGTCGCTGCTCTCCAATCAAGGTATCAGAGTGCCAAGGTAAGATACATTCGTGAGAGTCGACCCCTCGGTGACAGAGCCATGATTTTGCTGCATGAATCACACGATCTGGAGTGAGGCTCATCTGCCTGCGGGCATAAGAACCGAGCACTTTATCGTCCACCTCTTCCTCACTGCGGTAACTTACAAAAGGAAGTTTGAACTCACCTTTTTTGTAAGCACTTTTGGGCGGGAGGTAACAAAATGATGGCAAATTTTCCGAAGACTTCAGAGCACCATCGCGATCCCATTGCGGAATCGTGAGGACTCTGACACCCTTTTGCAGATCTAAGGTATCTAGGTAAGATAGGGCACAACTTGTTGTGCCTAAATCGATCCCAATTATATACCTTGATTCCAACAAGCTCTCCCTCTTTTAAAAAATGGGTAGGTGATTAAAATACTTTTAGTACTGGGGCCTAACATTAAATTCTAGATCCCATTTCTTCTCTGAATTTATGTGCTGCATACTAAGCTGCAAGGTGCCCATCTCTGAAACCTCGGCATCTAGAGTCACTGGTACCAACTGTCCTTTTTGTCCATCATGACTAGGAAGCTGAACTTTTAAGCTTGCCGTTTCTTCTAAGCTCTCTGGGGCATCCTCAACAATACTGCCTGCTTTATCTCCTGCTCTTATAGCAGAGCTAAAGAAGCGGAAACTAACCTCTTCCCCGGTAGCAAGGCCAAATTGCATCTTAGGCAAAGAAATGTGTGTTCCTTCCTCAGTACCCTGAGCAGCAACACAAAAGCCTTTAACCTCTGGCTCAATGCCCGGCACAGCCATACCGGCTGATTCAAGCCCTATGTAATATGAACGCCCAATGCCAGATGCGATTCTAATACCATGCCCAGTTGCCTTGCTTCGCCCATAATAGCCAGCACCATGAGCAACGGCTAGGTCCAAAAAATCACCTTGAATCTCTTTGAGCTCAGCTTCTGGTTGCCACTTAGCTAAAAGCTGCATAACACGCTCTCTCAACAATGGAGATTTAAAAACACCGCCATTAAAGAGGACCGCATTAGGCAACAGGACCTCCAAGTCCTTTGGCCCATCATAGTTCTTAAGTATTTCAGCAAAATCCGGATTGGAAGCACAATTCTCCCAACTACGGTGCAAGAAACGAGATAGGTGTCGGCTAATAGCTGGCTCAGATTCATACTCTAAGCCAAGCTCCTGAAATCCAGATGCTTGACGCTTTTTCGGCTGGTCTTCTAGCTCTGTGAGAGGCAAAAATCCATCGAGCAAATGCTCCTCAAGCTCCTGCCTAGTAAGCTTCGTAGAAAGTGCTGAGGCCATTAAGCTAGAGCCTTTACCTGCGATTGAGACGACCGCTTCTTGCATCGAGGTATCATTAAGCAAGGCCTCTTTTCCCAACCTTGCTTGACTAACTAAAGATGAAAACTGCCACCGATCTACTTTATGGCCGTCCTTTTGCAGCTTATTTTTGAGCATATAAGCCAGGGATAAGTCCATATTGTCTCCACCTAAGAGTAAGTGATCCCCTACACTTAAGCGAACAAGCTCTAACTCCCCACCGTGCTCTTTCACTGCGATCAAACTAAAGTCAGTGGTTCCACCTCCGACATCACAAACCAGCACAAGCTCTCCAGGGCTAACCTGCTCTCTCCAGTCCTTTTCATTGCGAGCAATCCAGGAGTAGAATGCTGCTTGAGGCTCCTCAAGAAGGGTCACAGAAGCAAAGCCAGCTTGCTTTGCTGCTTCATGAGTGAGGCTTCGAGCCAGTTCATCAAAGGAGGCTGGGACTGTGAGAGTTAACTCTAAGCAGTCTGCACTTGGCTCTTCGTCTCTTTTTTCATGAAGAAAGCAGTGCTTCAAGTGCTCCAAATAAAGAGTCAAAGCTCCCACAGGAGACATCTTACCCTCAACACTTGAACCCCAGGGAAGGATCTGCTCATTCCGATTAACAAGACGATTACATAACCACGACTTTGCCGAGGAAATGGCTCGATCGGGTACCTGTGCGCCTCTTTCTCGAGCCCATTTGCCCACACAATGAAGCTTACCCTCTTCTGCACTTGAGTCACCCCAAGGCATAAGCATATCACCCTTGCTAACCTCCCCTTCATGGGGCAGATAAACCACAGAGGGTAAGACACTATCCCGGCTGCGTTGCCCAGGACTGGAAATCTGGTCAACTTCTAGTAGGGAGATTTCGGATTCTCCTTTGCGCCAGTAAGAGAGAGCGCTGTGAGAGGTTCCTAGGTCTATACCTAGCACATAGCGAGCCTTTTCCATTCCCTAACCTTTCTTAATAAACAACATTTAGACTCTAAGCAGTATAGTCTTTTGCTCGCACCTGCAAGCGACTGCCAACAATTTTTTTAATGAGAAAAAAGCGATACCGAGAAAGCCAGCTAAGATAGTTCAACTTCTGCGGGAGCAAGAACTTTTAAGTGCTCTAAAGATGATTCTGCTTGGGCCACTAGCTCAGGCAACTTGATCGCATCGGCTTTCCAACCTCGATGAAGGATTGTCCCTTTGTACGGAGGCTCACCCACATTTCCTAGCAAACGGTAACGGTATGAGTCGTAGGCATCCCCTAATTCGATAGGACTTCCCTCTTGCTCTCCACGCACAGGATTGATGTCCAAGTATTCAGAAATGACCTTTTGGCAGCCACTATGCACAACTCTAGCAGCGGCACCAACCTGCTGATCGGGAAACCTTGATATGTCATCCATAGCAAAGTCCAGAAAACGTCCTTTTTCCTGCAGAAGGGTTAAAAATTGCAGTAAATTGACGTCAACATCGGAGCTTTCCTGGCTTTCTTTTATTCTTAACTCTTTACTTAAATTCTCTAGTTTCCTTTGCTCCTCAGCCAGCGCTTTTTCAAACCCCTCTTTTACAAGAGTCATTTTTTCTTCCAGAGCAGCACAGGCCTCCTGACTTTTTCTCAAATCCTTTTCAGCTCCGGCAAATTTGGACTTGTAGTCAGTGACCGACTTCTTCTCATTGTGAAGTTTTTCAGTCGCATCTTTCAGCTCAACACTCAAAGCATCATTTTCAGCAGAAATCTGCCTAGCTTTTAACACCTTTCTCAAACTAAAAACACCATCAATCTGGCTTAAAATGGCCAACACCATCAAGGCTAAAGGCGCATAGAAATAGTAATTTTCGGGTAAAGTCAGCTGCTTTCCAAGATTAGGTAAGAGAAAAACTCCACTTAGGATGAAGCTGACAAAAGACAGAATAATAACTCTCATTTTATTTCCTGAATCGAGGGATCATACCAATTAAAAGGCTTCATAGAATAATCTACTAGCAGATTTCACACAAGTTGTAACGCAGATCTGGGATAAATTGTATCAAAGAGGCCTATTAAGAGGGTGAGTTAACCAGCTTTCACAGGGTCATCTTGGTCCTGTTCATTTTTGTCAAAGTCATAATATTTTACGGAGTTTCTCCCTGCACCTTTTGCACCATAAAGTGCTTTGTCAGCACAGACAATCAGCTCACTTGAACTAACTTGCATCCCTGGCTTAAAGGTTGGGTAACTCCAAATAAATGTCCTACCCATTGATGGTTAATTTTAGTACAGTTCTGGCCTGTGATTGCGCACTCT
>JABSRF010000198.1 GCA_013215275.1 Oligoflexales bacterium
GAGTGCGCAATCACAGGCCAGAACTGTACTAAAATTAACCATCAATGGGTAGGACATTTATTTGGAGTTACCTTAATAACCTTAACACCAAGACCGCAAAATTATTTTGACCTTGAAGTGGGCAAAGCATTTTGGGGGGTAGCTGACAATTTTGTATTCCTACAGATGAGTTCCGACAATGTGGATTATATTGCTGAAAAATCATCCCTTCTCAATGAGGCAAACACAGAGATCATCAGATCATTAAGGACTAAAAAGGGTAAATATGCAGACATTTTCTACATGAATAAAAGCAAAAGTATTGAAGGATCTTTTCGCTACAGACAAACAAGCTATGATCGTTGGATGTGCCCAACAAATGCTAAAGATACTGCAAAAGTTATTGATGCCTTTGAGAGAAGTCCAGACAAATGGCAGGCCCTAAAATATTTAGCCCAGCAAGAATAGGCTTAGGTAAGCCAATAATTAAAAACGGGAGGCAGTATGCGTAAATACTTGTTTCTATTGTATTTATTAATGTCAAATCACGCATTAGCTGGTATGAATTTTAAATCTAGTAGCAAAGTTAGCCCTCAAGATTATCTTTATAAATCTTATTCACCTTTTGACGACCCTCTTTTTAATCGGCAAGCTCCCATCAGCCTTGATGTGGATGTAGGAGTAACGTCCGACTGTGGGAAGATTGATTTCAAATCAACCATGCAAGCTGCGTTAAAAAACATACTCAATGCAAACTACCTTCAAAATCTGGGTCAGGGTATTGTGGCCGCCTCTCCTATGTTGACGGTTTGTTATATGAGCCCAACTTGGTGTGCAATTTTAAAGAATTTCCGATTAAGAGCAAGTTTCCTCACAGATATGAGGCTTAAGCAATGCCAAGCAATCAATAGGTTTGTAGATCAGAGGGTATCAGATTTCTATCAAGAACGGTCACAATGCGTAAGAAACCAAATAGATGCAAAAAGAGGTAACTTTGAAGAGGCTATGGATGTCTGTAATAACAGCCATGATAGAAAACTTACCGACTGGGCTGGTCAACGTGTTGATTCTCTCAAAATACTTGAAGATACTGCAAAATGGGCCGGTTTAAATAGCTCCGAGGGCAAAGAGCTTATTGGCTTAATAAAATCGATGGTAGGTGAGGACATTATCAAGCAAAATCGGATTAGCGTGGATTATGGTCCAAGGCGTATGAATCTCACTCCACGCACCTACCTTCTTGAAATTAAACAAGCTAAGCATCGCGATCTTTGCGAGAGGCTTTTACGTCAAATTTCAGATAATGATTGTCGAGTAAATGTTTCAGATCATGAGTTAAAGCAGATTAGCGGAGGTAATCAAAAAATCCTCGACCGACAAACACTCATGTCTCTTGCCTTCCTACCCTATCAAAAAAGGCAAATTTACTGTAGGCAACTTTCGGATACGCTTTCAGTGGGTGAATTCAATGAAGATATGTCTAAAACATTAGACTTCTTGGCAAGTAAGGTGGGTACCAACCCTAATATATCAACCGATCAGCAAGAAAACATTGCTAGAAAACGCGGGGCTTTAAAGGACCAAATTGAGTTGACCCAATCAATTGAACAAATTGAAGGAACTCCCTTAAACAGAATTCTTTTTCAAATCAACCAAGAAGGTGAAAAATTTATAGAAGCAGCATCAAAACGGCAACTTGGTGCATCTGAAAACTCTCGCATCAATAAACGGGTCGATAGTGTGTTTTTTGATTGCGCCGATGGACTTGGATGCTCAAGGTAGGAGAGAAAAATGTTTAGCTCAACGGCTTACGAGGCATACTATACTTATATAGGAATGTACTTACACCAGACTTCTATTCAAATAATAAGTTCTCATACTGTTTTATTTGCAATTCTTACTCTAATTCTTGGGATTACACTGTTCTTAGGATTTTGGAAGTATTTTTCCAAATACTTCCCCCCTTCATTTGGACGTGCCCCATCCGTGGGCCCAGGATACTTCATCAAGCTTCTTTTATGCTTCTTTCTCGGAATTTCATTGTTAAGGTTGGGTAGCGAGGGAGAGGTAAAAAACTTCAATAAAGAATCATGGCACAACAATCCGTATGTAACCTCACGAACTTTAGTAGTTAATGAAAAGTATAATGTTAGCTTTATTTTTGACCTACTAACCAGGACAGCTGAGGAAATAGCGGCTTATGCTAGCAAAGTAATTGATGAACTATTTGCCAGTTCTAATTCAGAGTTGCAGGCCCCTGCTGCTTTTTACAAGGCTGTTTTATTTGCAGGATCACAAACAATTGAAGATATGAACTTGAGGGATAAGATTGATGTTTATACTGATAGCTGTTTTGAGCAAGTATTACCGCTCATAAGCTTAGCAGCTAGACAAGATAAAATTGATGCCTTTTTTAATGAAGACGGTGTCATTGATCGTGAATTACAAGATATCAAAATTACAAAGAACGATGGAAGTAAAGAGAACTGTAAAGATCTTAAAGATTCGTTGCGTCGTGACCTCCACCGGTATGCTGGGGAGAAGGGAGCACCATTTTGGAAAGCATACCGCGGTAAATACACTTACTATGGTTCTGATGATGCACTAAGACAAGAGTACAACCTGATAGCCTCAAGTACCCTCGTCAATCACTACATGTCCCAGACCGAAAATCTTCTTGGTGAACAAAAAGGGTCTGAAGTAAGAGGTTCATTAGCCAATTTCCTAAGGGGATGGAATCAAGTCACCTCTTGGGACGGTATTTTGTCATTGTTCGGGAAAAAAGATCAGGTGGGAGCTGTTTTAACGGCAGAAAGAGCTGAAAAATTCTCTGAATACCTCCAAAGGGCACCTCATTTAAAGGGAATGGTGAAAATGTTCTTGATTTTCATCTTTCCTTGGCTGGTTTTTTTTGTAATTGCAGGCCGATGGAAGGTACTAGTAGCATGGTTTGCTCTTTATTGTTCAGTGCTACTTTGGACTCCTTTATGGGTCCTCCTTTATCATTTAATGACTAGCATAGCAGTGTCTACTGATCTTATGCTTGAGTGGGGTAGAATCTCCGATGGTATATCACTCTATTCCGCAAGTTTCATAACAACCAAGATCTACCAATTTTATGCAATTTACTCATGGCTTCAGTTGATAGTTGGACCACTTCCTACCTTGATTTTGGCATATGGATGCTTTTCTGGAATATTAAATGATTCGCAATCCGAAAGCTCTCCGCAAATAGTATCAGATGTAAAAGATGTTGGCTTAGGTGCTGTAACAGGGGGATCTGCGGGTGCTGCTAATGCTATGATTAGGAAAGTTTAACTATTTTTCTGATACCAACCCTAAAAAAATCATTCCATTAAACCTACCTATGTATAACTCCAGAACCACTGAAAAATTAACAGGAGAAATAATGAACAATAGTGAACGACTGAAAATTGATCAAAGCAATACCAAAGATAGTTTATTATCAAAGCACCTAAATGAGCTTGTAATAATTTCAGGAATGGGAGCATGGTTCTTAGCCAAGTCACTTGTATCAAGATATGCACCTGTCACAATAAGTTTCCTTACTAGCATTGGCATTTTAACCTACCAAATTGCGTCATCTGGTAGACATATTCGTTGGATTCATGAAATGGAGCCTGAATTATTTACTTTAGAGCGTTTAGAGTGGTTATGGAACATCCCAGTATCCTACCATTGGTTATCTTTAATCCTTTTGGCTATTTCACCGCTAGTTTTTTTATTGGGTATGTGGGCTAGAGGGCGCCGAACCAAGTATCAAAAAGTATTTCAGTCCATAGGCCTCACCAATGGGCATAAGGATACTCCAAAGCTTCTCAAAACGAAGCGCTTTGATAGATTTAGAAAAAGCTACTTATTTGATGCTAATGGCATTGGAATCTCAGAGTTTGATGAAAAAAAAGAACGCTTAGAGTCTAGCTTTAAATCGAATATTGAGTCAATTAAACCAGGGCCAAAACCAGGATTAGTTTTAGTTAGCTTCAATGATAAAAAATTTCCTGATTCAGTCAAGTATACTGACCTTGCTACCTCTGTAATATTACCTAGCGACTCCTTTTTCATTGGACAATCTACTGAAGGTATCATAACCCAAGCTATTTCAGAACTACCACATATGCTAATTGCTGGCACTACAGGAAGTGGTAAATCAGTTGCCTTCAAGCAAATCCTTATGGGTCTTCTTGAATCGTCAAAGCACCTGCAGATGTATCTGATAGATCTCAAAGGTGGCGTTGAGATGATTGATTTTGTCAGGTGCCCAAATGTCAAAGTTGTCAAGTCTATGGAAGAAGCATTACATGTTCTTAGAATGGTTGAAAAAGAAATGAAAGAGCGATTCCGTTACCTAGAAGAGTGCAATCGCAAACAAATTATTCCTGAAAAAGATAAAAAAGATCGTATCGTTGTAGGGGTGGATGAATGCTCCGTATTGTATATGAATAGGCCAAGAAATGATCCTGAATATGAAGACGCACTTGAAGCACGGCAACTCGCTGACTCGATATGTAAGTTATCAAGAGCTGCTTCAATAAGCATGATATTGGCGACACAAAAACTTGACCGACAAGTTATTCCTACTTCTGTTTCTGAAAACATTTCTGGCAGACTTGCATTTCGAGCGAACTCTCTTCAAGGAAGTTTAATTGTTTTAGGCTCAAAAGATGCTTGCGAGCTGCCTGAAATTCCAGGTCGCGGAATATGGTCATTTGGAACAAAAAAAATAACAATTCAAGCTCCATATATTGAAGAAAGAACAATCAAGGCTAGATGCGAAAATATAGCTAAAATGTTCTCAGCAGGTAAGAAAAAGATGCTAAACCCAATGTTAGGAAATGATAGTAATCCTAACAGTAAAATGAAGAAAGCTTACTCTGGATTGGAGCATGTGAATGTACCTAAGCGAACATGATCTTAACTTGCTCAAATATCTCTTTAAAGTTAAAGTCGCTACTTACACACAAATTCACCGGGATGTTTATCCCATGTATGCTAAGAAAACAACATATAAGCGCGTTGTTGCTATGCAAAAGAATCGCCTTCTATCCTCTTCCTATAATAGAGTTGGGCTTCCAAAAGAAAAAGTTTTATCATTGTCTAAGCTTGGTTATACTAAATTTGTAGAAATTGGAGGAGAATCTAGGGTTGAATTGAAAAGTGACGCTGTTGCTCATGATCTCGTCCTAGCAGATATCAGACACCAATTTTTGAATTGCGATAAAATTAAAGAATATTATACAGAAAACCAGATCCAAACTTGGTGGTCAAGATCCTCAGATTATCTACATAGAGGCCTAGCAAGCCTAAATACAGACGCTTTAGCATTAACAAGTATCGGGGATGAGCTTGTTTGGTCAGCCGTTGAGCACGAACCTTCAGAAAAAAGTGATGCACGCTATCGATCCATCTTGAAGCGATTCTACTCGAATCAAGATCTTACATTTGTTTTATATTGTTGCAGTAATGAAAAAATAAAAAACAAATTAATTGAAGCGGAACAAAAAATTTATAAAGACTCATTTCCGAAACTATTTTTCAATGTGGGAGAATTTTTAAACATACATGATACTTTAATTTTCTCAAATCGTGATAAAAAAAAGCTAAGCTTGCAACTAAAATCAGCCCA
Organism: Oligoflexales bacterium; assembly: GCA_013215275.1. Taxonomy (GTDB): domain Bacteria; phylum Bdellovibrionota_B; class Oligoflexia; order Oligoflexales; family Bog-1112; genus JABSRF01. The sequence continues at coordinate 5,627 of JABSRF010000198.1, forward strand.
AGAAAGTCTAGAGAATTAGTGGAGAACATTCTCCAACACAATCATTTTAACTAACTAAAATCATTATGATTTTAATAATACCATTCTCTGACTAACTACTCTAAACGTCAAAAACCACCTTCTATTTACCTATCTCACCTATTTCAAACAGGAGCCGATTATGCCAGAATCTTCTAATTCCCAATCTACTCAAAATTCATCACCAAAAACCTCTCTGACCAATACCGTCCCTATCCGATTGTCTAAGTCCACCAGTAAAACTTTGAGGACTATCGTCAACAAGTGTAACAAGAAATCACTAGGCAGGAAGGTCAAATCTGAAGATGTCGTTAGCTTGGCATTAAGTCTAATCACTGACAAGGAAATTGAACAAATCAAGACAGGATCATATTCAAGCCAAGATCACTTTGAGATTAAATATAAAAAGTACTGCGAAAACAACGGGTCGATCACCAAAGATCAATTTTTGAGTTTGCTTCTGGCCCAAATTGATAAGCATGAGCAAGGGAGGTAGGTATGAAATCTGATCCAGTCGTCAAATTTGGTGATATTTGGCAGATGGGCCACCATCGATTGCTTTGTGGAGATGCTACAGAAAAAGCCATGATCAGTGAGTTTCTTGATGGGCAGTACCCTAAACTTTGCGTTACTGATCCACCATATGGAATTAACTACCATTCTAAAAATACTAATCGAGAATTGTACAAGCTGAAGGTAAAAAATGACCACATAATTTCTTGGGGACATGGATTTCGAGAAACTAGGGCAACAGTGCTCTATGTCTGGTTTTCATATAAACACTATGAAGTGGTAGCACGAGCAATACAAGATGCAGGTTACGAAATAAAACAGCTATGCATCTGGTCTAAGAATCATTTTTCTTTACAGAGACATCTTTATCACCTCAAACATGAACAATGTTTGGTATGTGTAAAGCAAGGAGTCAAAAGCTCAAATGTATGGACCGGAGATCGGAAACAAACATCGGTGTGGGAAGTCCCCACAGTAAATTTTAAGCATCGAATCCACCCAACAGAAAAACCAGTGGAACTATACGAAATACCAATACGCAACCACCTTTCAAATAAAGAGTTTATTTTTGATCCTTTTGCTGGCTCTGGGACTGTTTTTGCGGCCGCAGAAAAACAAAATTGCTATGGACTCGGAGTTGAACTCTGCCCCGAGACCTGCACTAAGATTTTAGTTAGGATGTCAAGATTAGGCCCTAATCAAGTGACCTTTATAATGGCATAATTTTCAAGATTTTCACTGGATACATGAGCAAATTCACCATAT
>JABSRF010000199.1 GCA_013215275.1 Oligoflexales bacterium
GCTCAAAAGGCTATCAAAACCCATTTGCCAAAAAACCTCAATTTTACCATTTAAAAGATCGCTTGATTAGGGACTAGGAGAAATGGCGGGTGGAATCGCCCATGAGATCAATAATCCCATTACAATTATCAAGGGTCACGCTGAACACCTTCAGTATGTCCTCGAAAAGAAGCCCATTGAAGCCTCTGTTTTAAAGCGCTCGACTAGTGTGATCACCTCAACCGTAGATCGTGTTTCGGCAATTGTAAAGAGTATGCGGAGCCTTGCAAAGGACGGTTCTGCCGATCCATTTGAAAAGTGCGATATTGTTAAGATCATGTTGGATTCAGCAGAATTCTTTAGAGAAAAACTCAAGCTTAGACAGATTAAGCTCAAACTAGAAAATACTGAGCAAAAAATGATGGTGGAATGCCGAGGGGTACAAATTTCTCAGATCTTCATTAACCTCATTGGAAATGCAATCGATGCGATCGAAAAACTAGAGGAGCCATGGATAGAAATCTCTGTCAAAGACCTTGGCGCAAAAGTGGCTTTTCACGTGACTGATTGTGGACCACGGATTAGTGATGAGCTTGCAAGTAAGATCATGCAGCCTTTTTTCACCACAAAACAAATAGGCTCTGGCACTGGGCTTGGGCTAAGTATAACCCGCTCTATTATCCAACAACACGGTGGAGACCTTTACCTCGATCGAGAAAACCCTACCATGCGTTTCGTTTTAGAGATCCCAAAGAAACAGACATCTTAAGACCAAAACTCTGATACATGGGTCACAAGGCCTTTAAGGTTTTCAGCAAGAAGAAGGTGACCACAGTCGTCAAAGGTGGTGAGAGAAGCCCACGGATAAAGGCTTTGAATATCATAAGCTGCCTGAACCGGAATAATTCGATCTGCTGTTCCATGGAGCACTAAAAGAGGAAGCTTGGCTGGACACCTAGCATCCCATTGATAGCTGCGTATCGCGTGACTCTGAGCCTGCGCCCTTGACAGAAATTCTTGGCCAGAAATCTCTTCGAGAATATTTTTTGCCATCATACTCACAAGAAGTTTATTGCGCTCATAAAACCCCTCGTCAAAGTAACTTGATAACTTTTCCTCGATCCCTTCCAGACTCTCCGGCCAGCCTCGATCGGCTGAAAGGTATTGCTGGCTAGCTGTGCTTGAAACGAGGACCAAACTCCTAATGCTTGCCATTTGAGACAAAACTTGAGCGATGATACCGCCCATCGATATTCCCAGCACATGGCTGTTCTCGATGCCAAGTTCACGCCACAGCTCACAAACATCCTCAGCCATATCAGCCAAAGAAAAAGTGCCAAATGCCTCAGTTTTTCCCGCACCTCGATTGTCAAAGTACAGCACTTGAAACCCTGCATTGGCCAGGTGTTTTGCGAGCATCCTAAAGTCTGTACCAGGGCGCGTGTAGCCATTTATCAAACTTACCCATGGGCCAGAGTCTCCAACAACTTCGTAGTTTAAATTTACAGCTTTCCTTTTTAAAACGGCCATTGTATGTTCCCCTACACATTACGGTTCATGAGTATTAAGCCTGCATGGCCAAGCCATTCTATGGGATTTATACAGTTAATTCAGCGCACAATAAAGCTTCGTCGCCAACATAAGATGGCTAACAATCTTTGTGATACAACGGTGTGCGAACAGAGAACCTAATTATTTTAATTGGGTATGAAGAATATAATTTCGCACCCAATTACCACCACATTTAGTAGTTGACCTTGGAGCGAGACACTATATATGCTGTTTAAGGAAGATAAATCACAGCGGCTTGAATTTACATAGCCGTACAAAACATCGTGTTCATTCTTTTGATTCTTGTTGTATAAAATTACTTTACCAAAGATCAGTTAAGGTACTCCTAACATGACTAGTGAGAGCTACATGACATCGCATTTCCCTATTGCAAACACATTCCCGCCAAATTCCAAGAGCACTCAGACAGTGGTCTTAAATCATAACGGTAAAGAGATCAGTGTCAGTGATGGCCAGCTAGCTGACACCATTGCCAAGATTTCTGCTGATCTCAAGCATATCGACGCTTCTTCAGTAGCTCAAAAGACGATAAGCGGTCTGCACAATGGCTGTAGTATGAAAGAATTTAATACTTGGCTCGTTCAGACTGTTGCTATGTTTATTAGCGAGGAACCAGAATACTCCAAATTGGCAGCTCGCTTTCTTTCTCAATCTATTCAAGAAGAGCTTGCTGAGCTGGAAATCCGCGACTTTTCTGAGAGTATCATATACGGCCATAAGGTTGGAATTATCGCCGATCACGTAGCAGACTTTGTCGAGCAGCATGCAAGTGCGTTAAATGCAGCAATTGCTCCTGAAAATCAGGACTTGTTTGAGTATTTTGGCTTACGCACGGTCTACGACCGCTATCTGCTGAAAGACCCCAAGTCACGCAAGGTATTTGAAAGCCCACAGCACTTTTTCATGCGAGTTGCCTGCGGCTTATCACAAAGCTTGAAAGAAGCACTGGAGTTTTACAGCCTCATTTCTTCATTTCAGTATATGCCATCGACCCCAACCTTATTTAATTCTGGGACAAAGCATCCGCAAATGTCGTCTTGCTATTTGCTCGACTCACCGCTAGATAGCCTCGAGGCGATTTATAGCAAGTACACTGATGTCGCCCTTCTTTCAAAGTTTGCAGGCGGTATCGGAGTGGCATACTCACGCATCCGTTCCCGTGGCTCCATTATAAAAGGAACCAACGGCACCTCAAACGGAATTGTGCCTTTCTTAAAAACCCTTGATTCCTCTGTCTCTGCAGTCAATCAGGGTGGAAAGCGCAAGGGAGCCGCTTGTGTCTACTTAGAGCCTTGGCATTCCGATATCTTTGATTTCCTCGCCCTACGAGAAAATACTGGCGACGAAGCCCAAAGAACATACAACCTAAATATTGCTAATTGGATTCCCGACCTATTTATGAAAAGGGTTGAGTCTGACGCTCAATGGTCACTCTTTGACCCGAAAGATGTGCCTCATTTCACAGACCTTTTTGGTGAAGAGTTTGAGAAAGCTTATGTTGCTGCAGAAAATGAAGAGCGGTACACCAAGCAGGTGAGCGCACGATCCCTTTACAGTTTAATGATGAAAACCTTGGCTCAGACTGGCAACGGCTGGATGACCTTCAAGGATGCTTCAAACAAAAAGAGTAACCAAACTCTAAAGCCAGAGAACGTCATCCATTTATCCAACCTTTGCACAGAGATTTTAGAGGTTACTAGTAAGGATGAAACAGCAGTATGTAACTTGGGTTCGGTAAATCTAGGCCGCTATGTAAAGGAAAACCTGAGCTTTGACTTTGAGCTGCTAGCTAAGAACGTGAAGACTGCTGTAAAGTACCTTGATCGGGTGATTGATATTAATTTTTATCCAATTAACTCTGCCTCCCAATCAAACCAGCGGTGGAGGCCTGTTGGTTTGGGTGCTATGGGATTACAAAATGTTTTCTTCCAAATGCGCTTACCTTTTGACTCTCCAGCTGCTAAGGAGCTATCAGACCGCATTCAAGAAGAGATTTATTTTCATGCGCTTCAAGCCTCAATGGAGTTAGCGAAGCAGCATGGCCCACACACATCATTTAAGGAAACCCGAGCGAGTAAAGGCCAGCTTCAGTTTGATTTTTGGGATGTAAAACCGGCAGACCAAGAACGCTGGAATAAGTTGAAGGCAGAGATTTGTAAGCATGGATTGCGCAATTCCCTTATGATTGCCATTGCACCAACAGCAACCATCGCCTCCATAACTGGAGCCTATGAGTGCATTGAGCCGCAATTATCCAATTTATTCAAACGTGAGACTCTATCGGGTGAGTTTTTACAGATAAACCCTTTCCTTGTTAGAGACTTACGTGATTTAGGCTTATGGAATAGCGAGATCCGCAACAAGATTAAATTGAGCGAAGGATCCATACAGGATATCAAGGAAATTCCTGAAGAGCTTAGGTTCTTGTACCGTACGGTATGGGAAATTCCACAACGCTCTCTTATTGACATGGCAGCAGGGCGTGGACCTTTCATAGACCAAAGCCAGTCTCTAAATCTATTCCTCGAGAGCCCAACCCTCGGTAAGCTTTCATCCATGTATGCTTATGCCTGGAAGAAAGGTTTGAAAACGACCTATTATCTGCGCTCTAGAGGCGCTACCAAAATTAACAAGACCACGGTTAGTCAGGTAAACGACCAGGCAGCCATAGCCTGCTCTCTCGAAAACCCTGAAAGCTGCGAGTCATGTACTTAAGACTAAGTTACAAGGCTCAAGACATGGTGTCATGTCTAAGCCCATTGATCTTATCGCTTTATTAGTAAACCAAGTAAATCATGCTCTACTGTGAGCTTTGCTATACTCAATTGTGAACCTGTTTTTGTAAAGGAGGCAGTTTATGCTTCTCTCCCCAGGCTATGAATTAACTTTGCGTCCAATGAAATACCCTCAGTTCTATGAGATGTACCGGGGCGCAATCAAGAATACATGGACCGTCGAAGAAGTCGACTTTAGTACCGATATGTCTGACCTAGCAAAGATGACTGAAGGTGAACGCCACCTTATCAATAGGCTCGTAGCCTTTTTTGCGACTGGAGACTCCATTGTTGCTAATAACCTGGTCCTGAACCTATACCAGCACATTAATTCCCCCGAAGCACGCATGTTCCTCTCAAGGCAGCTTTATGAGGAAGCACTGCATGTGCAGTTTTACCTAACGCTACTTGATACATACTTACCGGATGTGGATGAACGTGCTAAGGCTTTCAAAGCAATCGAGAGCATTCCTTCCATTAAGCAAAAGGGTGAGTTTTGTTTTAAATGGATGGATTCTGTCAATGATTTAGAAAAGCTTGAAACCAAGGAAGATCGGAAAAAGTTTATTCTCAACTTAATCTGCTTCGCAACCTGCATAGAAGGATTGTTCTTCTTCGCAGCCTTTGCATATGTATATTTTCTAAGGTCAAAAGGACTCCTTCATGGGTTAGCCACAGGTACGAATTGGGTATTTCGTGATGAAAGCTGCCATATGAATTTCGCTTTTGAAGTGATCAAGCAGGTAATAGAAGAAGAGCCCGACTTGTTTGATAAGGATCTAGAGGTACAGATTATAAAGATGATCAACGAAGCCATAGAGTGTGAGATGTCTTTCGCAGACGATGTTCTATCTCTTGGTGTCGTCGGTTTATCTCCTACAGACATGAGGAAGTACCTAGAGTACATCGCAGACCAAAGGTTGGTGATGCTGAACATTCCTCCTCTATTTAACTCAGAAAATCCATTTGCCTTTATGGAGCTTCAAGATGTTCAAGAGCTAACAAACTTTTTTGAGCGTCGCGTTGCTTCTTATCAGGTTGGGATCGAAGGTAGTGTCTCTTTCACCGAAGAGTTTTAGTGATTTTGTGAGGCATTCTCCTCCCCCTTCTTTACTTTAAATTTTCCGATATTAAGCGGATTGCACAAGATAAGAGGAAAGTCAGTGTTCATCATTAGCATTAGCCTTGATGTTTTACTTCGCTGGGTTTTTCTGTCTGCAATCTGCTTCAAACTAGCAGCTTATTTGCTAATCGTAATAAAAATACAGAGGAAAATCGGACTCCGTAAACTTCGCGACTTAGCTGCCAATTACTTGAAATTAGAACACTTCCTCAGTTCCGCATGGAGATTAGGCACCTTTTTTGCTCTACTCCTTGCCTATGCTTACTTTTATTTTTACTTCAAGGATGAAGCAAGCACCTCTTTACTTAGCTTGTGGACTCAAAAAGACTACCTCGCATTCAGCATCATCGCATTGATCCTTATCATGATTGCCCGATCTGTTTTTCAGAGCGTCGTGGATTGGCTCGATTGCGACCAGAGCATTAAGAAGCTAAAACGCGTTGCCACCACTAAGAAGATCTTAAAAAACATATCCATTGCGACCAATGCCTTGATGTGGACCCAACCGCTTTTTGCTCTGAAGTGGTCGGTACTCAGCAGTTGGTCAATCAAGATGATCGCTGCAGGCAAGTTCATTAAGTTTTCGGAAAAATGGGTGGATAAAAAAATCCAGAAACAGGTAGGTCAGTATATCGGAACCATGATCCTTGCGACCTTAATTGAGTCAACGATCAAAATTGGCCTCGTCGTTAGCCTCCACTTTGTTTTAAAAAGCTAGTATTCCGGTTTATCAAAAGCTAAGTCATAATTTAATGTATTTTTCTGACTGCGTTCTTCGAAAACTGCTGTTAGTCCTCTGCGAATTTTGGGATCCGCATTTTTAAAAATCGCTATGGATAGACCACCCTTCTTTTTTACAACTTTTCCAGTTGCAATCCAATGATAATCATTAGAGTACAAAACAACTTGAGACCCTACCTTTACCACATCATCCTCTAGTTGCTTTATAATGCATCTATGTTGTTTTTTCTTTATATACTGTTTACAAATTTTAACTTCACCAGCGAAAGCTTGTACCGAGAATAATAGACCCAGAGACAAAGCCAATAATACAAAAGTTCTAATCATAAGGTGAAATCTCCTCTAAATTGCATCACCCGAAGCTATATTAAAGGCTCGGACCAATCTTACTAAACTTTATGACTGCTCATTTTAATCATATAATCAGATGCTTATAGATCCTGAAATATAGTAGGCTTAAACTCGAAAACTGACAAAATGCAAATTTTTTTGGAGGTTAAAACTCTATATATTGACTGAGCAAACCGAAAAGTTAGTAATGATTCCATCATATTTACGAACCTAACAAACTTGGCTAGACTCAGACAACAAATCACATTGTTTAGAGATACGACTCAACTCTGTGAGGATTCGAAAAATACTCAGTTGCAAGGCAAGGTAACTCCAAATAAATGTCCTACCCATTGATGGTTAATTTTAGTACAGTTCTGGCCTGTGATTGCGCACTCTA